>CAJAFD010000399.1 GCA_903938935.1 uncultured Opitutia bacterium | reverse complement strand
GTAAGCGAACGTCGTCTCATCGGGATTAACGTAACCGACGCGCGCGCCACCCTCGATAGACATATTGCAGACGGTCATGCGCTCCTCCATGGAGAAGCCGTCAAAGGTCGAGCCCGCGTATTCGTAGGCGAAACCCGTGCCGCCGTTTACGCCCAGCATGCGGATGATGTGCAGAATGACATCCTTGGCGTAAACGCCAGGACGCAACTTCCCGTTCACTTCGATACGGCGAACTTTCAAGGCCCCGAGCGCCATAGTCTGCGTCGCGAGGACATCGCGGACTTGGCTAGTCCCGATGCCAAACGCAATCGCGCCAAACGCGCCGTGCGTCGAAGTGTGCGAATCACCGCAGGCGATGGTCGTGCCTGGTTGCGTGATGCCCTGCTCGGGGCCGACGATGTGGACGATCCCTTGCTTGCCGGTCGCTCGGTCGAAAAAAGTGATACCGAACTGCGCGCAATTTTTCCGCAACTCATCCATCATCGCCTGCGCCAAGGGATCGGCGTAGGGCTCAATAAATTGATCCGTCGGCACGATATGATCCACCGTAGCAAAGGTACGATGCGGAAACGCCACCTTTAGTCCGAGATCCCGCAGCATCCCAAAGGCCTGCGGACTGGTGACCTCATGAATCAAATGCGTGCCGATCAGTAACTGCGTCTGGCCATTGGCGAGCTGCCGGACGGTGTGAGCGTCCCATACTTTTTGGAAAAGATTTTTAGGCATAAATGAAAATTAGAAAATGTAGCTTCGGAGCTGAAAAGAGCCGACTAACCCTACCAGATTATAAGCATCCGGCAAAATACTTATTTGACCGCCAAAAATGACATCCAAACACGAGCGCTAGCAACTACCCATCAATTTATTAGGCCCAGATTCATGCTTCAAAAACCACCGAGCTAAAACTCACCGATTGCGACCCAACAACAAACGCAACGAATTCAAGCACACCAGAACCGTGCTTCCTTCATGAGCCGCCACACCCACGGCCAGCGGGACAAAACCTAACACCGTCGCAATCACCATCACGACCACCACGCCCAGAGAAATCGTAAGATTCTGCCGTATGATCGCTCGGGCCCGTCGACTCAAACGATGGGCCGACAGGAAATTCTCAATTTTATCCTGCATCAAAATCACCTCCGCCTGCTCCAAGGCCGCATCGCTCCCGCGCGCGCCCATAGCGACGCCGACATCGGCCGCGGCCAAACATGGAGCATCGTTCACCCCGTCGCCGACCATGGCGATCACCTTGCCCGATTTCCGCAACGCCGTGATCGCAGCTACTTTTCCTTCGGGCGTCAGTCCCGCGCGCACTTCGCCTAGACCGAGTTCCTTCGCGACCGCCTCAGCCGCGTGTTGGCGATCTCCCGTTAACATAACCGTAAAAATCCCCTGCTGCTTGAGCTCCGCCAACACCGCACGTGATTCGGAACGGATCTGATCGCGCAACAACACCCGCCCCACCATCTCGCGACCGATCACCCAGATCTCACTCAATTCCGCCGGAGCGGGCGGCAATTTCTTCGCCCAAGCCGCCAACGGCCCCGCCTCCAACAACTCCCTTCGACCGAGCAAAACCTGCACGCCATTCAGACTGCCTTTTACGCCCTCACCCACGATGTTGCGAAATTGATCCACGTTAAGCTCGCGCACCCCGCGCGCCCGTGCATCGCGCACGATGGCACGCGCCAACGGATGCTCCGACTTGGCCTCCAGCGCATAAGCCAACTCCATCACCTCTTGCTCTCGCCCCGGTGGAAAACTCTCGTAACCTAGCACCGCGAGTTCGCCGGTGGTCAACGTGCCCGTTTTATCCAAAGCGACGGCGTTGATATCGGCTAATTTCTCAATCGCAGCACCGCCTCGAAACAACACGCCATGCCGCGCGCCCCAAGCAATTGCGGCCAAAATCGCCGACGGAATCGACAAAACCAACGCGCACGGGCTAGCCACCACCAGCAGCGTCATCGCTCGATAAAAAGCCGAACGCGTTTCCTCCGTATTCGTGAATGCCGGCAAGCCATAGCCCAACCACCACACTAAAAACATCAAGCCCGCGCCGGCCAACACCGCGTACGTGTAACCCGTGCCGAAGCGATCGGTGAAACGCTCACTCGGCGCTTTTAATTTCTGAGCGGTCTGAATCAGCCGGATAATTTTCTGCAACGTACTTTCCGCCGGCAGCCGATTCACCACGAAATCAACCGCGCCCCACAAATTAATCGTACCACTAAAAACCGGATCACCTTTGGCCTTTTCCACCGGCATGGCTTCACCCGTAAGCGCGGATTCATCGCTCGCACTCGTGCCACTGACGATGGTACCGTCCGCCGGAAACGCGCCACCCGGCTTCACGCGCACGCGTTGCCCGATTTGGAGTTGTTCGACGGCGACTTCACGTTCGCCCCCCTCGGCGGTCACGACGATTGCCCACTTCGGCGCCGATTTGAGCAACGCACTCACCTCCCGCTGCGTCCGATCCAACGCAAATGCTTCCATCGCGCCCGAGGCGGAAAAAAGAAACAACAACAGCACCGCTTCACTGTGCGCGCCGATGGAGACCGCGCCCGTCGCGACGATCAGCATCAGCAAATGAATATCAACTTCGCCCTTTTTTATATTAGCCCACGTATCGATGGCGGCATCCCACGCGCCCGCCACCAGCGCCGCCGCAAAAAAGATCCACGCCAACCACGGCAAACCCGGACCAAAATGTTCCACCAAGCTCCCCGCGATGCCCGCGCCGCCGCAGATCGCCGCGAGCCACGTTAAAAATTTCCACTCGGGCTGATCGGTGGTGCCTTCGCCCGCTACCGGCCAATCCACTTCACGCCACTGCCAAAGCGTTTCAGCCGTCGAGCACGATTCCCGTCCCACGACCAAACGCGCTCCATCATGGGTAAATTTAAATCCAGCCGGCGCCACGAGCGGTGCCTGAGTCGCCAAGCGCGCCTCGATCGCTGAAATCGTAGCCGAAAGTTTTTCGCTGAAATCGGTGAAATCCACCTCTCCCAATGTCGCCACCTCCACCGTCTGAGCCGCGGGATCAATCCGTACGGCGCTCACCCCGGGCTGCGTGCGCAAAAACGCCACCAACTCTTGCACCCATTTCCCCTCGGCCTGAGCGTTAACGTTCATTTTATCAATCTAGCCCAAGACCACAGATCGGCAAATTCATTTGCGCAGCCCTTGCCTCAGACCCGGCGTTGCGCGAAGTTCACCGGCCCATGATTGGACTCCGCGACGACCAAGCCTCCGCTCCTCCGCCCCCCAGCCGGGCCCCCGAGCTCGCCGCGAAAATTTTCACCGAGGGCGGCTGGCTCCACGCCGGGCTTAAACTCGAACATCGCCCGCAACAGGAAACCATGGCCCGAGCGATCGCCTCCGCGCTCAAAGCCGATGAATCGCTCTTATTCGAGGCCGGCACCGGCGTGGGTAAATCCCTCGCCTATTTAGTCCCCGGTATCATCCACGCCGTCGATCAGCAACGCCAACTCATCGTTTCCACCCACACGATCTCCCTTCAGGAACAACTCGAAACCAAAGACCTGCCCCTCGTTCGCCGGTTGTTTCAATCGAACCCTGCCCTCGCCGGATACGCCGATTTCCGCGCCGCGGTCCTGCTAGGAAAATCCAATTATCTTTGCACGACGCGTCTCGCGCAGGCCCTCAGTGATCGCGCCAGTCTTTTCGCCGATGCTGATTACGATGAATTACAACGCATCGCCGGCTGGGCCGAAACCACCGATTCGGGCCTGCGCCACGACCTGCGTCCGCCGCCGCGCGCGGAGGTTTGGGATGCCGTCAACGCCGATTCTTCCTCGTGCTCGCGCAAACACTGTGACTGCGAGAAATGTTTTTATCAGCGCGCCCGCGGCCGCATCCGCACCGCGCATCTCATCATCGTCAACCACGCGTTGCTCTTTGCCCTCGTCAACGCTGGTGGCGCCAGAGCACACGGCGCGACCGGTACCGAGGCCCGCGGCGTATTATTCCCCGGAGATTTCCTCGTCCTCGACGAGGCCCACACGGTGCCCGAAGTGGCCACGGCCAACTTCGGACTCTCGCTCAGCAGTTACGGCGTCGAGCGCGCGTTAAAATATCTGTATAATCCGCGCACGAAACGCGGCCTGCTGCGCAAACTCGGCGGCCCCGAAGCCCAACAGCTCGTGGGCGACGCACTCGATGCGTCTAAACATTTTTTTGATTTTCTTAGCACCACCCTTCTCGCCGCCCGCCCCGTGGTCCGCGTGCGCGAAGCAGGCGTAGCCGAACCCACTCTCGACGGGCCATTGGGCGCACTGCAACGACTCGTCGGCAAACTCGCCGACAAGCTCGACGAGGGCCGCGCCCGCGACGAACTCCTCGAGCAAAAAACCCGCCTCAAAGGGCTCCAAGCCGGCCTCACCGAATGGCTTAATCTCGCCGCCGAAGGCCACGTCTATTGGGCCGAACGCGGCGGCCGAAAGCAGACCATCGTGAGCCTCCGCAGCGCCCCGATCGACGTCGCTCCGGCTTTGCGCGAGCACCTGTTCGGCTGTGGAGTGAGTGTGATCTGCACGAGCGCCACGCTCGCTCTAGCCGGGGATATCGCGGCATTTGCAAATCGTCTCGGAGCCGATCACGCGCGCACCGAAATCGTGCATTCGCCGTTCGACTACAAACGCAACATGCGCGTCTACATCGCGGCCGACGTGCCCTTGCCCTCGCCGCAAGAGGCTAAACTTTCTCTCGAAGCCCTGACCGATTACATTCGTTTTTGCGTGCATGCCGTGAAGGGCGGCTCCCTCGTTTTGTTCACCAGCTACACGGATATGCGCGCCGTCGCCGCGACCCTCGAGAGCGAATTTCGCACTTCGGGCCGACCGTTTCTGATGCAAGGAGCCGATCTCTCCCGCACGGAATTAGCCGAACAGATGCGCAACCTCGGCAACGCCGTGCTCTTTGGCACCGATAGTTTTTGGACCGGCGTCGATGTGCCCGGAGACGCGCTCGCCCAAGTCATCATCACGCGATTGCCCTTCGATCCCCCGACCCATCCCATCACCGAGGCAAAAACCGAGTGGATCCGCGACCACGGCGGCAACCCTTTCAACGATCTCACTCTGCCCGACGCACTCATCAAATTTCGCCAAGGCGCCGGCCGGCTCATACGATCCCAAGCTGACCGCGGCGTGATTACCATTCTTGATTCGCGCGTCCTCGCCAAAAGCTACGGCCGGCTCTTCCTTCAGTCTCTTCCCCAACCTGAAGCGACACGCCTGACCCGCGAAACCCGGGCGGACTTATTTAAGCCTTTTACTTGAATTAAGCGACGCATAGAATTGGCGTATATCTTCATGACTAAGTTTCGCTCCGCGGCCCTGACCGACATTGGACGGGTCCGACTAGAAAACGAGGACCGCTTCATCCACGAAACCAACACCCAATTATTCGGTGTGGCGGATGGCGTCGGTGGCCTTCCGGGAGGAGCGGAAGCCTCCAGCGAAACCGTCAAGATCATCATCCAAGAATGCAGCGAGCGTGCGCCCCACACCGCCGCAGATCTCAACGCCATCGTCCTAAAAGCGAACATGGCCGTGCTCCATCTCGGGCACAAAATCAGTCCCGCCTGCGGTATCGGTTCAACGCTGACGTTTGCCTGCATGCGGCAGCAACATTTCCTCATAGCGCACGCCGGTGACTCGCGCGCTTACCTCCGGCGCAACGAAAAACTCCAGTGCCTCACGGAGGATCACACCGTTGAAAATGAAATCCGCCGAATGCATGCACGCGGCGAACCGAGTCATCATTACCTTGGTAATCCGAGCGCAATCACACGGTGCATCGGTCAATCCGATCAACTCGAGGTAGACATCTCCCGACCCGAGCTCGTAGCGGGCGACCGTTATCTTTTTTGCACCGACGGAGTCACCCGCATGATCAACGACCGCGAACTCGATCACCTCATGGCGCTCCCGATTGAACCCGAAGCGCTCGGGCGCGAGATCGTCCAACTCGCGGTCAATCGTGGCGGTCCAGACAACACCACCGCAGTCATCGTTTACATAGATGCTCTCTAAAATGCCCCCTCGCAGTCATCACTTCAACGCACTTGTCGAACGCGCGCCCGACAACGAACTCTTTCGATTTAGTTTGGCACAGGCCCTTCTCGCCGAGGGTCAACCCGAAGAAGCAGTTCCGCATCTCGCGTTTTGTATCGCGAAAAAAAACGACTGGATGATGCCCCGCATCCTCCTTGGTAAAATCCATCTCAGCGCCCATCGAAACAACGAAGCGCGCCCTCTGCTCGAAGCCGCACTTACCTTGGCCATCGATCAAACACACGAAGAACCCGAGCGAGAACTCCGTGCGCTCTTGGCTGATCTCCGCTAAAAACTCCGTCGCTGGATTTTATCGCCTGGCCAAATAAAAACGGCGACCGAAGTCGCCGTTTGAACTTAGTAAATTTTTGTATTTTTTAAGCCGGACTGGGCGACGGCGCAGCTCCATCTGGAGTGATTACATCCTCGGCCGCAGATTTATCCGCCGGCTTTTTATCCGAATTTTTTTCCTCCGACTTGATTAAGGCGGCGGTGATGACCGGCGAGCGTAATTCACCGAATTGAAGGATTTCCAAAACGTGTTTTCCTTCGATCGTCTCGTGCTCGAGCAAAGCCTCTGCGACCTTGTTCAAGGCACCACGATGCTCCGTGATAATCTGCGTCGCCCGCGTGTATTGCTCGGTGATAATCCGATGAATTTCGGCATCAATTTTACGCGCGGTTTCTTCGGATACGTTTTCGGAGCGAGTGATTTCACGACCGAGAAAAACCGTATCTTGATTATCGCCAAAGGCGATCGGCCCGAGCGGACTCATGCCCCAATCACAGACCATATGGCGCGCAATTTTGGTCACCTGTTTAATATCACCGGCGGCACCGCTGGAGATATCACCCAAGACCAACTCTTCCGCAATCCGACCACCCAAGCCCATCGCAATCTGATTGAGCATACGCTTCATCGCATGAGTGAGCTGATCTTTTTTGGGAATAAACATCGTGCTGCCCAAGCTGCGTCCACGCGGGATAATCGTCACTTTATGCACGGGCAAGGTGCCGTCGTCCAAAACGCCCTGCACCAGAGCGTGACCGGCCTCGTGATAAGCCGTGAGTTTCTTTTCTTCGTCATCCATCAATCGCCGACGCTCACGGCCAAATTGCACTTTTTCGCGCGCATCATCGACGTCGATCATTTCGACTTTTTTCTTGTTCCGACGGGCCGCTAAGAGAGCGGCTTCGTTCAACAAATTAGCCAACTCGGCGCCCGATAGCCCCGGAGTACCGCGAGCGATGACGGCGAGATCAACCGCATCGGACAAATTGATCTTTTTGGCGTGCACGCGCAAAATTTGTTCACGCCCGATCATGTCCGGTAAATCCACGTAAATCTGGCGGTCAAAACGACCCGGACGCAGCAACGCACTGTCCAGCACGTCGGGCCGATTTGTAGCTGCGATGATGATAACGCCTTCGGTCGTATCGAATCCGTCCATTTCCACCAGCAAAGAGTTCAACGTCTGCTCACGTTCGTCATTACCGCCACCGACGCCGGCACCACGTTGGCGACCGACGGCATCAATTTCGTCGATAAAGATGAGGCAAGGAGCGCTCTTGCGCCCCTGTTCAAACATGTCGCGCACGCGGCTGGCGCCGACGCCCACAAACATTTCCACAAAATCGGAACCCGAGATGCTGAAAAACGGCACATCCGCCTCACCGGCGACCGCCTTGGCCAGCAGGGTTTTGCCCGTGCCTGGCGAACCAACCATCAAAATACCACGCGGAATTCTTCCGCCCATCTTGGTAAACTTTTTCGGATCTTTCAGGAATTCGACAACTTCGCTCACTTCTTCCTTGGCCTCATCACAACCGGCTACATCAGCAAACGTGATTTTATCGCGGTCGCGCGTGAGCAATTTAGCCCGGCTCTTGCCGAAGCTCAAAGCACCGCGGCCGGCTTGTTTAAGTTGGCGGACAAAGAGAAAATACAACAACCCGATGATCAGCACAAACGGGACGATCTGAGCTAAAATAGAAGCCCACATCTCTTGACTGCGTTGCTCAGAAAACTTTTTGGATTTCTGCAAACGCTCCATGTTCGCGTCAGTCAGCCGCCCGGAAGCTATAAATGAGTTGGTCTCAAGTCCGGCTTCCGTTTTGAGCACTTTTTTATCGAGTTCACCGCGAATCTCAACGCCTTGAAGACCAACGGAATTGTCGGGACGAATCACGCCTTTGGTGACTTCACCCGCCTCAGCCTTTTCGACGACGTCTTGGATCGTAACCTTAGCCGGTCCGGTCGTGATCCCAGGTGACCAGACCAACAACGACACCACCGCCGCAAAAATCGCGAGCCAGATGAAGAGCACCTTCGGCTGGAAGCGTTCAGGCGGCAGGTTTTTGATCGGACGACGTGACTTCTTGTTGTTATCAGGTTCAGACATTTCGGTAGGGACTGTTGGCGAAACGTGTAGGTTCCGCCGAGATAAGTCAATTGAACCACCTTGGAAAAAGGCGTATGGATTCAAGCTGGCCCTAGGACTCGTTTTTGCAACGACAAGCGTCCTTTTTTGATCACCGCAAAAGCGGATAAACCTAGGCTTTGCCGCGTCGACGCCCCACGCTCAGCGGCTACCAATAAAAGCTCAAACGCCTGCCGCGATATTTCAAACCGCACCCCTTGCCGCGCCATCCAGCGATGCAAAGCCCGCCGTACCACCGCGCGCGGCACGTCGCGCAAGCACGCCAAATT
>CAJAFD010000398.1 GCA_903938935.1 uncultured Opitutia bacterium | reverse complement strand
TTACAAATCCCTCGGCTGGAGCTCCAAGAAAGGCGAAGGCCTCGGCGAAGCCACGCCGCTCGTCCTCCGCGACGCCACCGATGCCGAAGTCGGTCGCATCAAGGGCGAGGCGATGCTCCTCGCCGACTTGAAAGAGCCCGCGCGCATCGCACTCATCACGCCTTACACGCGCGGCGAACGCGACCCGCGCCTCCTCGCCGCCCTCGGTCTCTACGAGCGCAGCGTCGATCACACCGACAGGGCGCGTAAATTCCTCGAGGCCGCCGCCGTCGGCAAAGTCGTGCGCCCGCTCGCGCACCTCGAGCTCGCCCGCTTACGTTTTCAAGCTGCGCAAACCGCGGCCGGTCCCGAGGCCTCGTTCACTGCGGCGCAAACCGCCGACATTTCCGCACCTCTCCTCGTGGCTCGCCTCCAACCTCCGTCCATGCCTGAAGTCTACGAGCTGCTCGGCGACGTTTACGCGCGCAGCGTCGATGACCCGAAGCCCGAGATCATGGGCATGCTTTTCGAGGGCGTGAACTTGTTTCCACGCCGCCTCGCGCTTGTTTACCGCACCACGCTGCTTTGTCTGCGCCTTAAGGAATTCAAAGGTGCCGCCGCGCTCATCGAGCACGGGCTCCGCACCTCGCCGGCGGGTGTCGCACAGACGCGCTTCGCCGAACTCAAAACCCAACTCCCGCCCGGCGCCTTCGAAGAAGCTCAAGCAAAGTTCAAAGCGATGAGCGGCCCCAAAGCTCCGCCCGCCAAGTCCTGAGGCCGCGGCCCCTCCGCTCGCCATGCTCACGCCGCGCTCCTGCTTACGTTGCTGGCTCGGTGTCGGGGCTTGGCTCACGCTGACGTTTGCCAGCGCCGAGCCTGCCGCGTCGGAGTTGCCGCCCATCGAACTTCCGAAGTTTGAAGTGACGGATTCGCGCGTGCTCCCGCCGATGGCGTCGTGGCATTACGCGTCCATCCCCGGCTTCGAGATTATTTCTAGCATCTCGGTCAGCCAGACGAAGCGTTTCGTCGCTGATTTTTTACTCCTGCAGGCTGCCATCAACGAGATCATGCCCGGCTTCACCGGTGGCAACGTCACCGTTCCCACCAGCCTCATTCTCACCGGCCGCGGCAACGACTTTGAGCGCTTCATGCACTCCGAGCGCGGGGATGATCGTTACCGCACCAACAGCCTCTTCTTCGACGATCCCGAGCGCGGCGCCATCGTCGTCGATTTCGCGCTCTCGGAAATTCTGCTCGACGATAACACCACCGAAGAAGCCGATCCCTACCGCGGTTTTTACAAAGAATATTTCCGTTATCTCATCCGTCGCCAGTCCGGGGGCAAATCGCCCGCGTGGTTTGAGGAAGGACTTGTCCAACTCTTCGCCTCCATCGATGTGACGAAAAAATGGATCAATTTCGCCATGATCGGCGACGGCTTCGGCGGCCCGCGCACCGGCGACTTCAACCGCCAACTCGCTGGCCAATATCTTCTCTCGATGCCCGAGCTTTTCGCCGGCCCGCCCGCCGAACGCACCGCCAACTGGGCCGCGCAATCCTACGCTTTTGTCCACCTCTGCCTCTACGGCCGTGGCCAAAAATACCAAAAAGGTTTTCTGAAATTTCTCAGCCGTATCGGCCAAGAGCCGCCCACCGAGGAAATTTTCAAAGAGTGCTTCGGTCTCGATTTCCGCGCCATGGCCTTCGAGCTGCGCAGCTACATCGATTTCACCGATTATAAGTCCATGCAGTTTATCGCGAAGAAAGGCCAGAGCCTGCCCGATGCGCCGCTCTTCACCCTCCGCGACGCCACCGATGCCGAGTCCGGACGCATCGTCGGCGAAGCTCTCCGCCTCGGCGGCCACACCGACGAAGCGCGCCTCGCCCTGATCGCTCCCTACATCCGCGGCGAGCGTGATGCCCGTCTGCTCGCCGCCCTCGGCCTCGCCGAACGTCTCGACGGCAAAAACGCTCGTGCCCGCACGTTCCTCGAAGCCGCCGCTCAAGCCAAGGTCGAGCGCCCGCGCGCCTATTTCGAACTCGCTCGCCTCAACTTCGAGGAAGCCACGGCCGCCGCCGTCCCGTTCACCGACGCGCACGTCGCCCGCATCCTCGCGCCTCTCAACCATGCCCGCCAACAACGTCCGCCCATGGTCCAGGTCTACGGCCTGCTCGCCGCCGTCTGGGCGCAGGCTGCACGCGCACCGAGCCGCGAAGAATTCTCTGCCGTCATTGAAGGCGTCCAAATTTTTCCGCGTAGCACCGGCCTCGTCTGGCGCGTCGCGACGCTCGCTGCGCAACGCAATTTTTCGCCCGAAGCCCTCGCCCTCGCGCGGCACGGTGTGAAAATCTCGCGTGACCCCGCCGACCGCAACCGCTTTGAAACCCTCGTGCACGCGCTCGAGCGCGACGCCGTTCCACCGTCCCCATCACCATGATCCGAAAAGCGTTTGTCATGTCCGTCCATCCCGGCCTCGAGGTGGAATATCGCCGTCGCCACGCGCCCATCTGGCCCGAGCTTGAAGCTGTGCTCAAAAGCCATGGCGTGCACAATTATTCCATCTTCCTGCACCCCGAGACGCGCCAACTTTTTGGCTACGCGGAGATCGAGAGCGAGGCGCAATGGGCCGCGATCGCGCAGACCGAAGTTTGCCGTCGTTGGTGGGCCTTCATGCGCGAGATGATGCCTTGCAACGCGGACAACAGCCCTGTGTCGCTCGGCCTCGAAGAAGTTTTTCACCTCACCTGAGGGCCCCAGCCACCGAGCGCGCGCGTGAAATCACATTGGCGCGAGGGCGCAAGTTCTGCACGTTTGTCGCTACGATGATCAAAAAACTTTTGCACACGCGCATGCGCGTCAACGACCTCGCGCGCACCGTAAAATTTTACGAAGAAGCGATCGGGCTCACGGTGTCGCGTCGGCATACGTCGCCGCGCGGCGCGCAGTTGGCCTTTCTCGCGACGCCCAACAGCGACGAGGAAATCGAAATCTGTCAGATGCCCGCGGGCGCACCGAGCGTCGTCGTGCAGCCGGATTTGATGCACCTCGCTTTTGAAGTGGAAGATCTAGCGGCGTTTGCCGCGGCGGCGGCGGCGAAGGGTTATGCGTTGAGCGATGGGCCGACGCTCACGGGCAGCGGCTCGGTGATCGCGTTCATCGACGCGCCCGAAGGCTACGAAGTGGAATTGATCCAGCGCGCAAAGTAAGCGCGTGCACCGCGCTGCGGCTCAGCGTTTCTTCGCGATGAATTGCGGGGCGGTTTCCATCTGGCCGCGCGTGACGCCGAGTTGGTTGAGGAGTTTTAATTCGCGCCACACGTCGGCGCCTGTGATCTCGCCGCGCAATAATTGCTGATAACGCGTGAGTGTGCGGACGACTTCGTCGGCGCCTTCGTTGATAAATTCGACGCGGAAGCTGCGCGCGC
>CAJAFD010000397.1 GCA_903938935.1 uncultured Opitutia bacterium | reverse complement strand
TTGATCGACGGTGGTGCCGCGGCCGACGTTATAAAATTTTGCGGTCGGGCGGCAGCAAGCGAGACGACGCGCATTCACGTAGCCGGCGGTGGCGGGATTGGCCGGGAGGATGTTGACGATGTGATCGACGAGCGGGAGGACGCGCGTGAGCTCGGTCTCAGGCACGATTCGCACGCCGGTCTCACTGCGCGTCTGACGACGCAGCGCGTACAACGTCATCCCAAACGGTGCGAGCAACTCCGTGAGACGACGACCGATCGCGCCGTAGCCGAGCATGAGCACGCTCTGGCCCGTAAGGAGGCGCGAATGGTAGCGTCGCTCTTCATAATGCCAGGACTGGTCCGTGAGTTGATCGCGGTGCGAGGGCAACAACTGCCGCCCGAGCGAAAGCATCATGGCCAAGACGTGTTGCGCGCAGGGATCGGCGAACACCGCGGAGGCGTTGGTGAACGCCGAGCCGCGCGCGCGAAACGTTTCCAAAAACTCCGGCGTATCGTAGCGCGTGTAACCGGCGGTAGAAACTTCGACCCACTTGATGTTCGGATAACGCAGACAATCGACGGGGTCGGGCTGACCAAACGCGATGTCGGCCGAGGCGAGCGCGGGGTCGGTCTGGCCGGCGACGAGCACCGACGTGCTAGCGGCGGCGGAAGTGACGAGCCGGTGGGCGCGCGTGCCGTCATGCAGCAGCTGCGTGACCGCGGGGTCGAATTTGGTGTTGGTCCAGATCGTGAGAGCCATGGAGGGGTTTTAGATTAAAGAAGCGGAAGCGAGGACGCGGCGGTTATTCGTTTTCGGAAAATTCACAGAGCGTGTGGACGTTGAGGCCCGCGGCGCGGAGTTTGGCGGAGCCCCCGAGCTCGGGCAGATCGATGATACCAGCGACGCCCACGACTACGCCACCGAGCCGGCGAAATAATTCCGTCGCCGCCAACAACGTGCCGCCGGTCGCGATCAAATCGTCGAGGATGAGGATGCGGTCACCAGGTTTGCAGGCGTCGGCGTGGATCTCGACGGTCGCGGTGCCGTACTCGAGGGCGTAGTCGGCGGAAATGGTTTTGTGGGGCAACTTGCCCTTCTTGCGCACGAGCACGAACGGCTTGTGCAATTGATAAGCCAGCGCGCCGCCGACGATGAAGCCGCGCGCGTCGACCGCGGCGATCAGGTCGATGCGCTGCTGCGTGCAATCGAGCGCAAATGCTTCGACCATGACGCGAAACGCCTCGGGGTCGTGAAACAACGTCGTCACATCACGGAAATTCACGCCGGCCTTGGGCCAGCCGGAAATCGTGCGCACACGGGCTTTGAGAAAATCAGAGAACGAAGATTGGGCCATGAAAGTGAAGAGGAGAATGTGCCGCAGATGCGGGCGGAAAAACAGGACAGCGCCGCGCCACCCTAACGGTCAAGTGCGCGCCGCGAAACCCTCATCATTTCCTCGCCGCCGCGGCTAAGCGCAACGCGACCACGCGGGCGTTAAAATCCGTCAACGCATCCGTGTGCTCGTGGGCCTCGCGGTCATCACGCCGCACCAAGCCTTCGCCCAACGGCGGCCGTTGTTCATCACGATCCGCCCAGCGCGCCCACGCGTAACCCACGAGCGCCGGGTGCGCGCACGACCGCTCCAAGGTCGCTCGACCGCGCGACAACATGCGCTCGATCGGGCTCAATCCCGGCGTCTCACCCGGCGCCGTCGGCCGCTTAAACGTTTCTCCGGTCCTACTAAATTCTCCGATTAAGA
>CAJAFD010000396.1 GCA_903938935.1 uncultured Opitutia bacterium | reverse complement strand
TTCGGCCAACTCATTCTCGACTGCTTAAACCGCACCGAGAAAGCCATGACCCAAGCGCACACCTTCAAGGCCGCCGAGCTCTGTCTCCGCGCCCAGATGGCCGCGCGCCGGATCACGCCGTAAACCCCATGTCCGGTTCCATCGCCACGCGCACCGGAGACGACGGCTCCACGAGTCTCCTCTACGGCCAACGCGTGCCGAAGGATCACCCGCAGATCGAAGCCGTCGGCGCCTACGACGAACTCAACGTCGCCCTCGGCGCCGTGAAACCGCTCCTCAACGACGTCGCCGTCCGCACGCTCGTCAGCGGTCTCCAAAACAACCTCGTCGCCCTCATGGGCGAAGTCGCCTGCGCCGAAGCTGACGCCGCGCGCTACGCCGACTCGAAGTTCGCCAAAATCTCCGCGGCCGACGTCAGCACCCTCGACGCCGCCGTTGCCGCCCTTGAAGCGCGCGGCCTCAAATTCGACGGTTGGGCCACGCCCGGTGCGAATGCCCTCGGCGCCGCCTTTGATACCGCGCGCGTGGTCGCCCGCCGCGCCGAACGCCGCCTCTGCGCCCTGCCCGCGCACGGCCGCAGCGTGCGCCCCGAGCTGCGTCAATTCACCAACCGCCTCGCCGATCTGCTCTGGCTACTCGCTCGCCAAGCGGAGCAATGACCCAACGCGCGCGCCGGAAAAAACCCTGTTAAACTCGTCCGTTCCCAACCAATCTCCCGCCATGCCGTTCGCCCTTGTAATCTTGGTCCTCGCCGCCGCTTGGCGCGTGCTCGCGCTCCACACGCCGGCGCTCAGTAATTTCTCGCCGCTGATGGCGTTGGCTTTTTGCGGCGGGGTTTATTTTAGCAACTTCTGGCAACGGCTCGCGCCCTTCGCTGCGCTCACGCTCACCGATATCTACATCGACCATTATTACGCCGCGGAATACGGCTACCAATGGACGCTCGGCGGCGCCGCGCTGCGCACGGGGTGTTTTGCGGCCGCGCTCGGCTTCGGCCTGATCGTGGCGCAGCGCCGCAGCTGGCTAAATTTGTTCAGCGGCGCGCTCGGCGGGGCGTTGTTGTTTTATTGGGTGACCAACACCGCTGCTTGGCTCGGCGACGCCGGCTACGCGCGGACCGCGGCGGGTTGGTGGCAAGCGATGACGATCGGTCATCCGCAATTCGCGCCCACGCTCGCATTTTTCCGCAACACGCTCGTGAGCGATTTGCTGTTCACCGGCCTGTTTGCCTTGGCGATGGAAGCTGCAGCGCGCCGCAAGGGCGCACCGAGCCTGCTCGGTGGACGCACGCAAAACGCTTAAGAGCGCTCGCGATCGTCAGAGCAAATCCGCGGCGAGTTCGGCGAGTTTAGAGCGTTCGCCTTTGGTGAGTTTCACGTGCGCGGCGATCGACTGGCCTTTCATGCGGTTGTGGCAATAGACGAGGCCGTTGCTGCGGCGGTCGACGTAGGGATTATCGATCTGCGCGGGGTCGCCGATGAGCACAATTTTTGAGCCTTCGGAAATGCGCGTGATGACGGTCTTCACTTCGTGCGGCGTGAGTTGTTGCGCTTCGTCCAAAATAAAGAAGCGGCGCGCGATCGAGCGGCCGCGAATAAACGCCAGCGCCTCGATTTCCACGAGACCGCTCTTGAGGAGGCGTTCGTAGGGTTTCACGGCGGGGCCGTGGTTGCCGCCGTGTTGGGTGACGTGGCTCGGCTGCGGCGCGTTCATCTGCGCGCTGAAGTGGTCGTCGTGTTTTTTGTGCTTCTTCTTCGAAACCTTTTTGGAGGCAAACTGCGGATCTTTCTGCGGCTTCGAGGGGATGAGGACTTCGAGCGCGTCGTGGTAAGGCTGGAGCCACGGTTTCATTTTCTCCTCGAGCGTGCCGGGGAGAAAGCCGATGTCTTTGCCAAGGGCGATCACGGGGCGAGAGATGGAAACGCCGTCGTAGTGGGAGTGATCGTCGTGCGTCTGGTGGAGCGCGCAGGCGGTCGAGAGGAGCGTCTTGCCGGTGCCGGCTTTCCCGTAGCACGTGAGCATGTGGATGCTGTCGTCGAGGAGCGCATCCATGAAAAACTGTTGCTCAAGGTTGCGCGCACGGACGGGGATGCCGCCGGGGGCTTTGACGAAATCGGGGAGTTTGAGACGGCGCACGACGCCATCGCCATAATAACGCGCGGGCATGGTTTTACCTTCGTCGGAGCGGAGCAGCACGTACTCGTTGAGATAAAGCGGTTCGCCGGCGACGGTGCCGAGGTCGAAGGCACCTTCGGAACAGAAGCGCTGGAGCTCGTAGAGGCTCAGCGGAATCTCGCGGTAGCTGAGTTCCTCGTCGGTCTCGGGGACTTTGTCGTTGAGGTAATCTTCGGACTCGAGGCCGACGGCGCGGGCCTTGAGTTGGACGTTTACGTCTTTGGTAACGAGAATGGTGGGCGGCTGATTTTGCTCTTGGACGAAGAGCGCGGAGGCGATGATGCGGTTATCTTTTTTGGAAAGATCGGGCAAAATCGCGCGGAGGCGTTCCATCGCGGCGGAGCGGCGCGAGGGATCGGCGAGGTAGGGATTAATGATAACGGAGAGCGTGCCACCGTTGGAGAGTTTGACGCCCTCGTGCATGGAGCGGGAGTCGGGCAAGAGCTCCTGCAAGATGCGGTGGACGCGGCGGGCGTTGCGGCCGCGCTCGGTGGATTGCTCGCCTTTGATCGCATCGAGTTCCTCGAGGACCTCGACGGGGATGGCGAGGTTGTTGTTCTCGAATTTATAGATCGATTGCGGGTCGTGAAGGAGGACATTCGTGTCGAGCACGAAGGTCTTCACTTTGACCGAAACCCTGTTCCGCTGACTGGGAGCCGAGGCTCCTTTAATGTTTTCCATCAGTATGGGAGAGAAGCTTGGCGACAACTCAGCAAGTCGCCTGCCACTTGTCCATGAAAGAGTGTGCGCCGGCACCAACTCGTAACCTAGCGCGCCGGCGCGCCTCTGCGGCGGCTCGAAAACCCGAGCCGGGTTTAAAAATTAGTTCGCTTGGGCGCGGGCGCGGACGCGTTGGAGGCGCTCGCCGGCGGCGACACTCACGCGGCTGTCCGCGGGCTGACCGCGCGGATGAAAGTGATGCTGCGGATCACTCTGATGCGCGGTGAGCGTGTGCGCGATCGTTTGGCCGGGAGCGTTGATTGCCTCGGGCAGACGATTCATGGCGACGGGGCGAGGGGCGGATTTGGTGTTTTTGTTTTTCATAGACGACGGATTTCTGGCGTCAGTCTACAACACCATGCGCGTGCCCATGACGCGTTTCTTGGCGAAAGCTGCGCGCCACGACTTCCGGGGCGGGCGAAAATAATCACCTCCGGCCCGTTTTTATTCGGCCGGTTTCAACCAGAAAGGTTTCTGCCTAGCGTCGAGCGTCACGCCAGCGCGCGCGCTAACGCGGGCGCGGGCGTGGGCGTGAGCGCGGACTACGATCAAAACGGCACTTCTTCGTCGGAAGGATGCGCGGGCGCTTCGACGACCAGGTCGGACGCGGCTTTGGCCTTGGGCGCATCGGCTTGGCCGAGGGTGCCGCGGTTCTGG
>CAJAFD010000395.1 GCA_903938935.1 uncultured Opitutia bacterium | reverse complement strand
ATCGTGTGTGCGGCGATCGCGGCCGTGGCGTATTATATGCCGCGCGAGACGGAAGCGGACGAAACCGAGCAAGACGCCGAGCGCGGCGCTTGAGCGATTCGCCGGGCGCTGTTGGGGCCCGAGCATAAAAAAGCGGCGGTCTTGGGGACCGCCGCGTGAAGCTGGGTTAACTTATTTTTTCTTGGCGCTGCGCGCGGATTTTTTGGGCGCAGGCTTTTCGTCGTCGTCGGACTTCGATTTTTTGCTGCCGCCGTCGTCGTCGTCGGAGTCTTCGTCGTCGTCGCCTTTTTTCTTTTTCTCGCCGTCGTCGTCGTCGGAGTCTTCGTCGTCGTCCCACTTGAGGGATTCGTCGTTTTTGAGTTTTTCTTCCTCGTCGGCGTCGATCTCGGGGAGGTCGGCATCATCGGCTTCGTCTTCGGCGTCTTTGGCGGGAGCTTCGTCGTCGGCATCGTAGCCGGCGGGCATGAAGTCGAGGATGGCGGTGAGTTCTTCGAAGGTGTGGATGGCTTTGCCTTCGATGAACTGGGTGTTTTGTTCTTCGCGGATCTCGTCTTCGACTTCGTCGACGGAGAGTTTGGATTCGAATTTGAAGAGGTCGTTGAGCATCTTCACGCGGCAGCGGGTGAGATGGTCGAGGAGGTCGGCGTAGGGGCCGTTTTCCTCGTCGAGGGTGTCGGCCAGGGCGAAGAGTTTGTCGTCGGATTCGACGATGGATTCTTTGACGCGCTTGAGGCGGACTTTGCCGCTACCGAGATCTTTCTCGATACGGAAGGGAATGAAGGCGGCGTCGAACATCTCTTGATCGAAGCCGTAGTCGCGCAGGGGCTCGACGAGTTCGATGAGATGGGTGACTTGGCGGGGATCGATGATGCTGAGGCCGTCGACGTCCCAGCGCACGGGGTCGCTGGTCTCGTTGACCCACCAATTATGATCGTCGCCTAGACGCACGTTACACCAGCTGAGAGTAGAAGTTGCTTTAGCCATGAGAGCGGAAATTTTTCGCAGCGTGCGAGCGGTGTTTCAAAAAACAAGCACAAAACGGCAAGAAATGTTCGGGCGCGGGCTAGAGATTTTTTCTGTGCAAAATACGGAGGGCGACGAGGTTCGGCGCGGGTTCTTGCGTTTTGCGAGCGGGTTTGCAGCGTCGCGAGGCATGTTCTCGGTTTACGAAAAAATGATTCGTCCGGTGTTGTTTCGCCAGGATTCGGAGCGGGCCCACGAGCTCGGCGTGGATGCGTTGGCCCTGCTCGGGCAAGTCGCGCCCTTGCGGGCTTGGCTGGAACGGCATACGCGGCTGGATGCCGGGCGGTACGCGCCGGTGCGGGTGCTGGGCTTGGAGTTTCCGAATCGGGTGGGACTCGCGGCGGGATTTGATAAAAATGCGCGGGCTTGGCCGGCGGCGGCGGCGCTGGGCTTCGGTCATGTGGAAATCGGCACCGTGACGGCGCTGGCGCAGGACGGAAATCCGAAGCCGCGGATGTTTCGTTATCCGGCAGAGGAAGCGGTGATCAACCGCATGGGTTTTAATAACCAAGGTGCGGCGGCGGTCGCGGCGCGCTTGGCGACGCAACCGGGTCGCGGCGCGCGCAAGATCCCGCTCGGCGTAAATCTCGGTAAATCGAAGGTCGCTGATATCGATCGGGCGACCGAGGATTATCTGGCGAGTTTTGCGCGGCTGGCTGATTTCGCGGATTACTTGGTGTTGAATGTTTCTAGTCCCAACACGCCCGGTCTGCGGCAATTGCAGGATGAGTCGCGGCTGCGGGAGTTGCTCGGTGCGATCACGGGGGCGAATCGCGCGCGCGCCGTGCGGGTGCCGGTGTTGTTGAAAATCGCGCCGGATCTGACGTGGCCGCAGATCGACGCGGTGCTGGCGGTGATCGCGGAATTCGGGCTGGATGGCGTGATCGCGACGAACACGACCTTGGCGCGTCCGGGTTTTTTCTCGGCGGTGAATGAGGCGGGCGGCTTGAGCGGGGCGCCGGTGCGGCGGCGCTCGACGGAGATCGTTGCTTATATCGCGCGGGCGACGTCGGGAAAGTTGCCGATCATCGGCGTGGGCGGAATCACCGATGTGATCGGCGCGGCCGAGAAACTCGATGCGGGCGCGGCGTTGGTGCAAGTTTACACCGGCATGATTTACCGCGGTCCGTTTTTTGCGGCGGAGTTGGCGCGGGGCTTGGCGGCGCGTGATGCGCGCTGAGTGGCGGGCGGGCGCGGGGAGATTTTAAATCGACCAGCTTTCGCCTTTGCCCTCGGGGGTGGCGGCGGTGCTGGCTTCATGTTTGCGGCGGGGGCGCACGAGGAGGTTGTCGCCTTTTTGTTGGACGATGCTGTGGGCGGGGACGGATTGCAGCAGCCAGACGTTGCCGCCGACGATCGTGTGCGCGCCGATGCGCGTGTCGCCGCCGAGGATGGTGGCGTGGGCGTAAATGGTGACGTGGTCCTCGATGTCGGGGTGGCGTTTCACGCCTTTGATCGGGTGGCCGTCGTTATCCACTTCGAAGGATTTGGCGCCGAGGGTGACGCCTTGGTAGATTTTGACGTGATTGCCGATGGTGCACGATTCGCCGATGACGACGCCGGTGGCGTGATCGATGAAAAAATGAGTGCCGATGCGGGCGCCGGGGTGGATGTCGGTGCCGGTGCGCTCGTGGGCGTACTCGGTGAGCATGCGGGGCAGGAGCGGGACCCCGAGTTCGTAGAGCACGTGGGCAAAACGTTGGATCGAGATCACCAGCACGCATGGATAGGCGAGGATGATTTCCTCGACGCTGCGCGCGGCGGGATCGCCTTGGTAGGCGGCGGTCACGTCGGTCTGAATGATGCGGCGCAACTCCGGGAAACGCCCGAGCGCTTCGGCCGCGAGAGTGGCAGCGCGCGCGGCCGGTTCGGGTTGGCGGGCGAAGCGGAGGCATTTTTCGAGTTCGGCGGTGAGGCGTTGCTCGAGACTGGAGAGGAGCCGGTGGACGTGCGCGGACACGGCGTTTTTCTCGAGCGCGGTCGCTTCGAAATAGCCCGGAAACAGCAGGTGCATGTAATCGCGGGCGAGCGTGTTGACCGATTCTTGCGCGGGCAAATTCACGCCATCGAGGTGGTTGATGCCCCCATCGGTTTCATAGGAGGCGAGCAGGGCGGCGTGGACGGCATCGAGAGACATGGCAGCAGTGCGGCAAGGTTCGGCGGCGTGAGAGGAGGGTCAAAGCCAATTTGGGTCTTTTTGCTTTCGGGGCTTTACAAGGCGCGGGGGATTTCACTTATTCCGCCTTCCTCTGTTCATTTTTGCTCGGGTGGTGGAATTGGTAGACACACACGTTTGAGGGGCGTGTGCCGTAAGGCGTGCAGGTTCGAGTCCTGTCCCGAGCACCATTTTTAGAGAAAGGGTCGAAAGCGATGAAGCCGCATTCCCCTGCGGAAACCGCTTGCCTCTGTCTGAGGCGTGTTTGGACTCTGGCCCGCACAGGCTCTCGCCTGCGCACACCAAGCTAACCTTCGCGGACTCAACGCCCGCTTTACTGACAACATGGACGACAACGCGCCCCAGGAGAAATCTCCGCCAGCCGATCTCAACAAACTCGATCTGAGCCAATTGAGCGGCTTCAGCTTCGGCACCTCATGGGTGCAGGACAAATCTACGCCCAACGAGCGGCGCAGCCGCGAAGGCGGCGAAGATCGTCCGCGGCGTGACAGCGGCGGCGGTGCGCCCGAGCGTCGCGATCGGCGCGCGTTTAATCGTCCCGCCGGCGGCCCCGGCCCTGGCGCGCCCAGCGGTCCCGGCAGTGCGGCGCCCGAGCGTCGTGAATTTTCCGGCGAACGTCCTGCTTATCCCCGCGAAGGCCAAGGTGAGTTTCGGGGTGGCCCGCGCCGTGAAGGTCCCGGCGGTCCCCGCCGTGATGGCCCTGGTGGTGGCGAACGCGGTGGTCGTTTCGGCGGCCGCGGCGAGCCCGTGGATCGCGGTCCTTACGATAGCCCGTATTTCACGGCTACGTTTTACCCGGAAGACACGAGCTTCAGTACGCTCGTCCAGACCATTCGTAAATCGTGTCGCACCATCGAGCTTTTCGAAGTGGCGCGCACCGTGGTGGCGAAGACCGACCGTTTTGTCGTCGTGCTCGCGCGCAAACCTGCGCCCGACGCTGCGGCGCCGGCGGGTTTTGTGATTTCTGTGCCGGACGGGTTGCCCTTTGAAAACGAAGAGGCCGCGCTGTCCCACGTGTTGACCAAGCACCTCGGCACGTTCTTCGACACGGCCGACGTCGTGATCGATCCGCCCAAGGGCAATTTCCAAGTCGTCAACCGCTGCGGCGTCACGGGCGAATTGCTCGGGCCGCCCAACTACCATCTCTACAACCAACTCGTGCAGCAGCACTACGCGGCGAAAGTCGACCGCATGCCGTTCGAGGCGTTCAAAGCCCGGATCGAAACCGTGCGCGAGCCCGAAGCCATCCAAGCTTGGCTCGAAAAAATGAAGAAGGCCACGCGCTACACGTGGAAACAACCCGCCGCTAAACCCGCCAAGTCCGCCAAAGCGGCTGAGGCGGTCGTCGCCGCGGCGACCGAGACAGCTCCGAGCGAGGTTTCTGCGTCCGAAGCCGCAGCGCCCGAAGCCTCCGCGGCTGAAGTCGCGCCGACGCCAGCACCCGCGCCCGAAAGCGCGCCTGTAGCCGAAGCCGCGCCCGCTCCGGCGGCGGTGGCGTTTGATTCCTTCGACGAAGCCAAGGCCTACTTGCTCGCCACCGCGCGCGACAAAGTGATCCGCTCCGTCGAGCAAGCGCGTTTACACGGCAAAAATCTCGAGCTCTTGCCCCCCGGCGAGATTCGCTACGCCGTCGAAGGCTCGCTCGAGCGTCAACGTCGTTTCCCTCTCGATACCGCCAACGCGCTCCGCGGTCGTCTGCGCCGCGAACATTTCACGATCTTCAAGAAAGGCTCGAAGGGCGTCAGCTACGTGTGCGCCGTGAAGCGGAAATTCCGCGTTCCGGGCCAGACGTTCTCCGACAGCATCGGCGCGCTCATCGCGTTCATCGAAGCGAACCCGATGGTCAAAGCCGGCGAACTCGGTCGCAAATTCCTCAACATCGCGCCCCCGCCGCCCGCCGCGCCGGTGCCGGCAGGCGAGACCGCGCCCGCGCCCGTCGAGCAAGCGCTCACCGTCGAGCAACGCGATAAACTCGCCCGCTTGCAGAGCGATCTGCCTTGGCTCGTGCGCGAAGGTTACGTCACCGAATTCATCGACGGCACGCTCTACGCGCCGCCCGCGATGGTCGAGGCCCGCAAACGCGAGGTCGAAGCCGCTGAGCACGATCCGGAAAACTTCCCCGAAGCGCCGGCCGCGTCCGCTCAACCTGCGCCCGTCGCAGCTAAGTCGAGTGTGGCCCCGGTGGTTTCTGCGCCTGCGGTTGAAGCTGCGCCGGTCGCGGAAACCGCGCCCGTGACGGCCGCGCCCGTGACGGAAGAACCAAAATCGGAGCCACCTGCGGCCCCGACGGCGTGATGGAGTCGAGCGGCGCACTTTGAGGCGCCGCTCCGTTTTTCTCAGCCCGCGTCGTGATGACGCGGGCTTTTTATTTTTAACGCAGGCGGATGGTGTGGTGCTCGTCCGCGGTGATACCGAGGTCGAGGTGGAGCGTGTTGGCGGGAATCCAAGCTGCGATTTTTTCCGGCCACTCGACGGCGAGACACCACGGCGGATTCAGGAAATCTTCCAGGAGCAGGGCTTCGATCTGTGCAGCGGAGTCGAGGCGGTAGGCGTCGAGGTGGACGAGTGTGCGCGCTGGGCCGCGGTGCACGGTGTAGATATTGAACGTCGGGCTGGTGACGTTTTCGGTGATGCCGAAGCCGCGCGCGAGGCCTTGGACGAAAGTGGTTTTACCGACGCCGAGATCGCCGTGCAGCGCGAGTGTGCAGGTTTCCGGGAGAGCGGCGGCGAACTCGGCGGCGATGGCTTGCGATGCTTCGGCGCTGGCGGTGGTGACGCCGGCGCGGAGTTTAGCGAAGATGTTCATAGCCGGAAAAAGCGTCGAGGCGGAGGGCGCTCGGCGGTAAAGCACCGCGTCGGGCAAAGTAGCCGATGCGCGTGAGGCGCGTGCGCGGAAAAGCGTGGCGCCAAGCGGCGGCGAAGGCGTTGGTATCGGCGCGGGCCGCGAGGGCGAAGACGAGTTCGTAGTCCTCGCCGTCGGTGAGGGCGGCGCGGAGATCGGCGCCGCGGCGCAGCGGCAACATGGCAGCGTCGAGCGCGGGCACGGCGTCGCTGGGCGTGAGGGCGTGGAGGTCTTTGGCGAGACCGTCGCTGACGTCCATCATGGCGCGCACCGCGGGTTGACGCGCGAGCCAAGCGCCCTCGGCGAGACGCGGCGAAAATTTGAAATGATGTCCGGACGGCAGGCTGCGACCGAGGTTGCCCGTGACGTAGAGCGCGTCACCGCGCCGGGCGCCGGTGCGTGTGACGACGCGTGGCCCGGTCGCACGGCCGAGCAGCGTGAGACTGGCGGCGAGGACGCCATCGGCTTGGGCGATATCACCGCCGACAATGGGCACGCCATAGCGTCGGGCGCAGGCGGCCAGGCCGCGATAAAAGGCTTCGAGCCAGCCGAGGCGGGTGCGTGGGTCGAGGGTGAGCGCGAGGACGGCGGCCGTGGGGCGGCCGCCCATGGCGGCGAGGTCGCTCAGGTTGCGCTTGAGGAGTTTGGCGCCAACAGCACGGGGCGGAATCGTGGCGTCGAAGTGGCGGCCGTAAATCACAGGATCGACGGTGATGAGTTGCGGACCGCTTGCGGCGGGGAGCACGGCGCAGTCATCGCCGATGCCGAAGGGGGCTCGCGGCGAGGCGTCGCCCAGCCAACGTCGGATGGCGACGATAAGTTTTTCTTCGCCGAGCGCGGCGACAGAATCGGCGGTTTTCCGAGCGAACGGAGAGCTGGAGGATTTTTTAGCCACAACGGGCGTGAAAGAAATCGGCGAGGTCGGCGGACGGTATCATGCGGTCACGCCGGAGAAGATGAGGACGATGGTGTTCAAGTTGAACAATCCGTGCGCGACGATCGTGGTGGCGATGCGGCCGGTGCGCGCGTAGGCGAGGGAGAAGACGACGCCGAGGGCGACGAGCGGGGCGAAGCTGGCGAGGTTGGCGTGGAGGGCGCCGAAGAGAACGGACGGAATCAGCAGCGCGGCCCAGCGCGGGAGGCGCGTGCGCACGTAGCGAAAAATGCCGGCCCGAAAAAGCAGTTCTTCCGTGATGGGCGCTATGACGACCGCCAATAAAATCATGAACGCGAGCAAGCCGGGCGATTTAGCATCGGCGAACATGGCGATGAGATCCTGCTTTTCGGCGGTGATGCCACAGAGCTTGAGCAGAAACTGCCACACCGCGCTGACGACCATGAGAACCGGCAGCGAAACGAGAAACGTGGCGAGGCCGCTGAGCGCTGGGTGGAGCGTCACCGGCGCATCGGGCGTGAGGACGCGCCGCTGCAAGATGAGACGGAAAAAAGCGATGCCGGCCAACATGCCGAATTGAAAACCGCCGCCGACGAAAATGAGACGTTGGGTCGAGTTTAGGTTCGCCTGTTTGAGCAGCTGGGTGAGGCCGACTTGGCAGATGAGGCCGCCGATGATCACGCACCAAAGAAAGAGGAGAAAATCGGTAAGGGAAATTTCCCACGTCCCGAGGAGCGGCGCTGGACGCTCGGCGCGGGCGGCGGGGCTAAGGCTAAGTCGCCAGAGTAGCCACGCCCCGCTGAGGAGCAGCGAAAGTTCGAGGCCGACGGCGATCTGGGCGGAGAGGGCGGGCATGTGCGCGTGATTGCGCAGGAAAATGGGCGAGCGAGCAAGCTCGAGGGCCTACCCGATTGAGCGCGGTCGGGGCGGCGGCGCGGTTCCGGCGGGTGATTTCGGGCGCGAAATTTTAGAGGATCTTACCCTGCGCGAAGACGATTTTTCCGCCGACGAAGGTGGTCTTGACGCGGCCGGTGAGCGTGGCGCCGTGCCAAGGGGAATTGCTGGATTTACTGAAGCCGGCTTTGGCGTCGTAGGTCCAGTCTTCGTTGGGATTGAAAAGACAGAGGTCGGCGGCGGCGCCGGCGGCGAGCGTGCCAGCGGGGAGCCCGAGGAGCTGCGCGGGGCGGCGCGTCATGAGGTCGATGACGAAGGGCAGCTTGAATTTTTCCTGGCGGACAAGAATGGCGAGCGTGACGGGGAGCGCGGTTTCGAGGCCGAGGATGCCGTTGGGCGCGAAGTCGAATTCTTTGTCTTTCTCGTAGTCGGTGTGCGGGGCGTGGTCGGTGGCGATGATGTCGATCGTGCCGTCGCGGAGGCCGGCGATGATGGCGCGGCGGTCTTCCTCGGTGCGCAGCGGCGGGTTCATCTTGAAATGCGTGTCGTAGGTCGCGAGGGATTCGTCGGTGAGGGCGATGTGGTGTGGCGTGGCTTCGGCGGTGATTTTGACGCCGCGGGCCTTGGCGCGTCGGATGATGTCGACGGAGTGGCGCGAGGAAATGTGTTGGAGGTGGATGTGCGCGCCGGTGTGTTCGGAGAGGATGGCGTTGCGGGCGACGATGAGGTCTTCGGCGGCGTTGGGCCAACCGCGCAGGCCGAGGCGCGTGGACATGACGCCTTCGTTCATGACGGCGCCGACGGTCATGGAATGATCCTGGCAGTGATCCATGATCGGCAGGTCGAACATCTTGGCGTACTCGCAGGCGCGGCGCATGAGTTCGTTGGATTGGACGCAATCGCCGTCGTCGGTGATGGCGACGACGCCGGCGCGTTTGAGAGAGCCGATGGGAGCGAGGGCGGCGCCTTTCATGCCGACGGTGATGCAACCGGTGGGGAGGACGCGGACCACGGCGTCGCGACGAACGGAGTCGTTGATGAGTTGGATGGTGCCGGCGTTATCGGCGACAGGGGCGGTGTTGGGCATGCACACGACCGTGGTGAAACCACCGGCGGCAGCGGCGCGGGAGCCGGTAGCGATGGTTTCTTTGTGTGTCTGGCCGGGTTCGCGGAAATGGACGTGGACGTCGATCAGGCCGGGGCAGGCGACGAGGCCGGTGGCGTCGATTTTTTTGGCGCGTTTTTTGGCGGCGGCGGAAAGGGTGGCGACGAATTTACCGTCGGAAATATAGAGGTCACCGACGGCGTCGCGTTTGGCGGCGGGGTCGATGATGCGGGCGTTTTGAATCCAGAAAGTGGACATGGCGGCGGGCGGGTGCGGCGTGAAAAGGGCGGATGTTTAGGCGGAGGCGGGCATCACGGATTCGGGTTGGCCACCGGAGCAGAGGTAGAGCACGGCCATGCGGACAGCGATGCCGTTGGTGACTTGTTCGAGGATCACGCTGCGATCGCCGTCGGCGAGTTCGCTGTCGATCTCGACGCCGCGGTTGATCGGGCCGGGGTGCATGATGATGGCTTTCGGGTTGAGCCAGCTGGCGCGGGTTTTGTTGAGGCCAAACATGCTCGTGTATTCGCCGAGCGAAGGGAAGTGGCCGCTGGATTGGCGCTCGTGTTGGATGCGCAGGAGCATGACGACCTCGGCGTCGGCGAGGGCGCTGCGGAGATCGTGGGAAACTTTCACGCCGAGATCGGTGAACCAGTGCGGGACGAGCGTGGACGGGCCGACGAGCGTGACGGCGGCGCCGAGTTTGGTGAGGGCGTGGATGTTGGAGCGGGCGACGCGGCTGAAGAGAATGTCGCCGAGGATGACGACCTTGCGGCCCTTCAAGGAGCCGAGGTGTTCGAGCATCGTAAACGTGTCGAGTAACCCCTGCGTGGGATGCTCGTGGGCGCCGTCGCCGGCGTTGATGACGGGGATGTCGAGGAACTTGGAGAGGTACAGCGGCGAGCCGGCGGCGGCGTGGCGCAAAATGATCATGTCGGCGCCGAGCGCGCGGATGTTTTCCGCGGTGTCGCGGAGGGTTTCGCCTTTGGTCGTGCTGGAGCTGGCGCCGTCGAGGGAGATGACGTCGGCGCTCAGGCGCTTCGCGGCCATGTCGAAGGCCATGCGCGTACGCGTGCTCGGCTCGAGGAAGAGATTCACGATGGTCTTGCCGCGCAGGGCGGGGACTTTTTTCACACTGCGGCCGAGGATTTTTTTGAAGGCCGTAGCGGTGGCGTGGATCTGGCCGATTTCGGCGAGGGAAAGTTCCTCGATCGTGAGGAGGTGGCGGCGGGTCCAGGGCATGGGGGGAAATTAAAGAGAAGAAAATCAGTTCACCGCGCCGGCGGGGCGGACGGTGATGCGGTCGCGGGTCGGGGTGGTTTCGTCGAGGAGGACGACGACTTTTTCGGCTGCGGTGGTGGTGAGGTGGAGCCCGACGTAATCGGCGGCGACGGGCATGAGGTGGTGGCCGCGATCGACCAGGACGGCGAGTTCGACCTTGGCGGGGCGGCCGTGATCAAAGAGCTCGTCGAGGGCGGCTTTGACGGTGCGACCGGAGAAGAGAACGTCGTCGACAAGAATGACGCGGGCGCCGTTGACGTCGGCGGGCAGGACGGTGGGCGTAAATTCTTTCGGGATGGGATTGCGGCCGATGTCGTCGCGGTGAAACGAGATGTCGATGGAGCCGGATTTGGCGGCGAGCCGCGGGCTGAGCTGGGCGAGGCGGGCGGTGAGGCGACGGGCGAGAGGGATGCCGCCGTTGGCGATGCCGAGAAGGATCAGGCGATCGCCGGCGCAATGGCGTTCGGCGATGGACGCGGCGATTTGGTTAATGGCGGCGTGAATATCATCGGCGCCGATGGTTTTGGGCGTAGCCACGGGCTGATTGAGGCGGCGCGGGCAAAGCCGGTAAAGCCCGAAAGCGGTGCGAGTCGAGTGATTAGCAGAAGTTACGGGACTTCGTAAATCTCGATGATGGCTTGGCCGGTGGTGGCGTTGGCGCCGGAGACTTGGACGGTGTAGCCGCCGGGGGCGAGCGTCACGAGGAGGGCGGCGTCTTTGCTGCTGGCGGTGAGACCGAAGGCGCCGACGGCGGAGAACGTCGACGTGAGCGCGGACGACCAGGTGTCGTTTTCGGCGATTTTTTCCGAGGAGGAATTAAACAGCGCGAGTTGGGGATCGGCGAGGGTGTTGCTCACGCCGAAGCGAGTGAGGCCCGGGCCGACGGCGCGGATGAGAACGGTTTTGGTGCCCGAGCCCGTGAGGGTGAAGCCGGCGATGAGGATGTTGGCGCCGGTGCCGACTTGGTTGCGAGCGGAGAGGTTGGTGAGGCGGGTGGTGTTGCCGGTGCCGGCGTCGTAGGCTTCGACGATGACCGTGCCAGCGGTGGGGCCAGAGACTTGAACGGTGCGGCCGCCCTCGATGTTGGCGACGAGGGCCGCGTCAAGGCTGGTGGTGGCGAGAAACGGGAAGGCGCCTTGCGCGGCGTTGGCCGCGAGGACGACGGAGTCGCCGGCCCAGTTGTCGTTGGTGGCGGTGTTGGTGGCGCCGGTGTAGAGGGCGAGTTTCGGGTCGGGCATCGGGTTGGGGACGCCGAAGGTGCTGAGGGATGGGCCGGCGGCGCGGATCAGGAGGTCTTTTTTCCCGCCCGTCATGCTGAGGCCAACGATGAGGATTTGATCGGCGGCGAGGGCGGTGCGAACGGAGACGTTGCTGAGGCGGCTGGTGAGGCCCGTCGGCGCGGCGTTTACGGTGAGGCGTGCGGCGGAGCTGGTCACGCTGCCTTGGGGACCGGTGATGCGGACGGTGTAGCTGCCGGCTTGGGCGCTAGTGACGGCGGGTAAATCGAGGGTGGCGTTGGTGGCGCCGGTGAGGGCGACGCCGGCTTTGAACCATTGGTATGCGAGCGGGCCTGTGCCGGTGGCGGTGACGCTGAAACTGGCCGAGCTGCCCGCCGTGGCGACGACGGGGCTGGGTTCGGCGGTGATGGCGAGGGATTCGGTCACGGCGCGGCCGAGGCGGCGGGCGTTGGCGCGGTATTGGGGCCAGGGGCCGCCGGCGGCGGAGACGCCGAGGTTGATGGCGTAGAGTTTGTGGTCGTTGCTGCCGACGTAGAGCGTGGTGCCGGCGATGGCGGGGGAGGAGCGGATGAATTCGGCGGTGGCCCACGTGCGTTTGAGGGAGCCATCGGGGTTGATGGCGTAGAGTTTTTTATCGTAGCAACCGATGTAGATGACGCCGTTAGCGTCGATGGCGGGGGAGCTCGCGCGGACTTCATCGCCGAGCGGAGCGGTCCAACGGAGGGCGCCGGTGGCGGTGGCGAGGGCGTAGAGTTTTTTGTCGTAGCCGCCGTAGTAGAGCGTGGCGCCGTCGGCGCTCAGGGCCGGCGAAGACGAACAGTTGCCGCCCGAGGCGAAGCGCCAGCGCTGGGTGCCGTTGGCCGTGACGGAATAGATGGCACCGGTGAGGGTGGTGTAATAGAGGTTGCCGGTGGCGTCGATGGCGGGCGGGGAATAGATGCCGCCGTCGGCGGTGGCGGGGACGAAGGTCCATTTTTTGGAGCCGTCGGGGTTGAGGGCGTAAAGGCTGTTGTCGGAGGAGCCGCAGTAAATCGTGCCGTCGGCGGCGACGCTGGGGCTGCCGTAGTGCGAACCATCGGGGGCGTTGATGTAGGCGCGCCATTTGCGGGAGCCGTCGGTGGGATTGAGAGCGTAGACGTAGCCGTCGGAGGCTTTGAGGTAGAGGGTGCCGTCGGCGGCAAGGGCGATGGAGTTGGAGGCGCCGGGGCGGGTGGCGGGGTCGAGGGATTGGGACCAGAGGAGGGTGCCGTCGGGTTTGAGGGCGTAGACGATGCTGTCGTTGGAGCCGACGTAGAGGGTGCCGTCCGCGCCGAGGGCGGCGGAGGCGCTGTCGAGGGTGCCGGTGGTGAGGTAGGCCCATTTTTGGGAACCGTCGGGGTTGAAGGCGTAGAGGATTTTATCGGCGCTGCCGGCGTAAACCGTGCCGTCGGGGGCGACGGTGGGTGAAGGCGTCACGCTGTCGGTGGCGGCGGCTTGCCAGAGGGAGTCGTTGAGCGTGAGCGTGAGGGCGCCGGCGCCGGATTTGGCGTCGACGGCGATGCGGTAGGTGACGCCGGCGGTGGCTTCGACGGTGATGAGGGCGGAGGTGTTGGCGGAGTCGGAGCGGTCGCTGTCGTTGGCGGCGATGAGGGTGAGGTTGGAGAGTGTGGAACCGGTGTAGATGGCGAGGAAGGGGTCGACGTCGTTGCTGTAGACGGCGAACTGGTAGCGGCCGGTGGTGGGGGCGGTCCATTGATACCAGAGGGAAGTGCCGCCGGCGTTGTTGAGGATGCGAGGTTCGCCGGCTTCACGGGAGGCGCCTTTGTTGGTGGTGAGGATGAGGGCGGTGGGGCCGGTGAGAGTGAGGGCGTTGGTGAAGGCGTCGTTTACGGGGATGGTGGCGATGTCGAGGACGGCGAAGCCGGTGGCGCCGTTTTTGCCTTCGATGGCGATGTGGTAATTCACGCCGGGAAGGGCGGTGAACGTGATGCGGCTGTTGGTGCCGGTGCTGCCGGGGGCGTCGTCATTGGCTGCGACGGGGGTGAGCGTGGCGAGGGTCGAGCCGGTGTAGACGGCGAGGACAGTGTCGTAGGTGGTGTCGGCCGTGGTGCTGATCGAGACAGTGCCGCCGACGGTGGTGGACCATTGCCACCAGAGGGAGCCGGAGCCGTTGGTGAGTCCGGCGGGAAGCGGCTCGTCGCTCTCGCGAGTGGCGCCGGGGTTGGCGGCGCGGGCGGTTATGTTGTCGGAGGTGAGGACGGCGCGGGAGGCGAAGTCGTCGTTGAATGGGCGGTTGTCGGTGGAAGTGAGGGCGCGGGCGAGGTTGAGGCGGCCGTTGGTCTGGGATTTGCCGGCGAGAGTGGCGGGACGATCGACGGAGCGGAGGAGACGGTTGATGAGTTGGCGGGGCGAATCGGCGGGGAAACGGGCTTTGAGGAGGGCGAGGGCGCCGGTGATGTGGGGCGCAGCCATGGAGGTGCCGCTGAGCGTGGCGGAGGCGGCGTCGGAGGTGTAACCGAGGGAGAGGATTTCGGAGCCGGGGGCGAAAAGTTCGACGGTCGCGCCGTAGTTGGAATAGGCGGCGGCTTCGTCGCGGCGAGCGGAGGCGCCGATGGCGATGACGTTGTCGAGGTTGTAGCTGGCGGGGTAATGAGGCGAGAGGTCGAGGTTGGTGGCTTCGTTGCCGGCGGCGGCTACGAAGATCAGGCCGGCGTCGCGCGCGCGACGGATGGCGAGGTATTGGGATTGGGAGAAATTGCCGGCGGATTCGCCGTAGGAGGCGTTGATGATGGAGGCACCGTGGGCGATGGCGTAGTCGATGCAGGCGACGGCATCGGAGGTGGCGCCGGTGCCGGCGGAGGAGATGAACTTGAGCGGCATGATCTGGATTTTCCAGGCGACGCCCGCGAGGCCGGCGCCGGTGGTGCCGTTGTTGCCGACCGCGCCGATGATGCCGGCGACGTGGGAGCCGTGGCCCTCGTCGTCGGTGGGGTCGCCGCTGGTGATCGTGCCGCGGGCGCTGGTGGCGCGGATGCCATTGAGGTCGCCGATGGTGGGCGCGGGGTTGCGCCAGAGATTAGGAGCAAGGTCAGCGTGGGTGAGGCGGGCGCCAGAATCGATGACGGCGACGATGACGGAAGAGGCGTCGGTGAGCGTGTCCCAAGCGGCGGGGGCGGAGATATCGGCGCCGATGACGCCGTTGGATTGGCCGGTGTTGGCGAGGGACCACTGGGTGGCGAAGCGGGCGTCGTTGGGTGTAGCGTCGACCTGGAGTAGGTAATCGGGCTCGACGAATTCGTAGCGGCCGGTGGCGCGGAGGCGGGAGATGGCTTGGAGGGTGGTTTCGCCGGCGGCCGGGGCGAGGACGCGGAGGTCGTTGAAACGAGAAAATTTTCGGATGAGGCGGCGGCCTTCAAGGTTCTCGGCAGCATCGGCGCCGATGCGATGGAGGGCGCGGGGCAAGGCGAGGACGGAGCCGTCGGTGTGGCCTTGGGCGAGCTCTTTGGTGGTGAAACCTTCGGGTGGCGCGGACGGTGTGGTCGTGGCTCGGGCGGCGCCCAACGGCAGGAGGAGCGCGGCGAAAAGAAGGCGAAAAAAATTGGAGCTCACGGCGGGTTGGCGTTGTGGCGGCGAACGGGGCTTTTTCTAACCAACGTTATCGAAAAAAGCGAACGCGGAGATGCCCGATGTTGAGCTGCGGGCAGGAAAAAGCCCCGACTCATGGTCGGGGCTGAAGGTTGAACGGCTCGCGGGTGATGGAGTCCGCGAAATTACCGATTTACTTCGTTTTCAAGTAGGCGACGACGTCGGCGACTTCTTGCGCACCGAGGCCGAGTTGCTCCGCGCTCATCATGAGGGAACGGGTGAGACGTTTGCGGGATTTGATTTTTTCCGCCGGAATCATCTGCGTGGCGCCGCCCATGGTTTGAACAACTGCGGGGTCGCCGGCGGTGAGAGCAAGGCCGTGGATGATCGTGCCGTCTTTGAGCAGGAACTCGGTGCCTTCGTAGCCGTGGGCGATGTCGCTCGAGGGATTAACGATGGAGTTGATGACGACTTCGGTGGTCTGGCGGCTGGCAAAGCCGGTGAGATTGGGCGCGTATTCGGCGCCTTGGTCGCCGATGCGATGGCACATGAGGCAGCTGGCGGAGAGGCCGGCGCCGCGCGTCGCATCGCCTTTGAGGAGGGCGAGCTGCGCGACGCTGGGGAGCTTGGTCGGGGGCTGGGGCTCGATGACGCTGGCGGTGATAATAACTTTCGCCGGATCGTAGAGGCCGCGGGATTTGAGTTCGGCGTTGAGGCCGTGGGCGGCCCAACGGGAGTCCTTGTAATTGAGCGTCCACCACAGGGCGGCGGTCTGGACTTTGCCGGTGGCTTTTTGCGCGAGGTCAAGGACGGCAAAGGCGGCGGTCTTGGTCGGTATGTAGCCGAGGGCCGTGGTCGCGGCGAGGCGTTCATCGTCGGACAACGTGGTGGCGGCAGCGCGGGCGGCGAAGGCCGGCGCGGCGTCGGCGGGGGTGAGACGCCAAACGAGTTGCGCGTAAGCGGCGGTCCACTTGAGCGGATCTTTTTCGTTCTGCGCGGCGGCCATGGCGGCGTAGAGATCGGCTTCTTTGCCGGTGGCGCCGATGCCCCAAGCGGCGAGGTAGGAACGGTCGGAGCCGTCGTAACCCCGCGCGAGGGCGAGAAGGGTGTCGCGGGCGGCGGCAAACGGCACATCGCGGAGCGACGTGGCGACTTCGCGGCGCACGGCGGCGGAGGCGTCGGTGGCGAGTTTGGCGGCGTGCGCGAGATAGGGTTGGCCAGCGCGGCGGAGGGCGCGGTAGGCGACGACGCGCGTTTGGGCGTCGGCGGAGGCGAGCTGCTTTTCCACGGCAGCGACGCCGGTGGCACCGAGTTGCGCTAGCAGGTAGATCGCGCGGGCGCGGATGAACGGATTGGCGTCCGCTAGCAGCGCGGTGACCGCGGGCACGGCGGCGGCGCCCTGGGCTTTGAGGCGGATGAAGCCGGAGGCGCGGACGTTAATGGAAGGGTTTTTCAGCGCGGTGATTTGGCCCTCGGTGGTGTTGAGGTCGAACTTGGGGATAACTGATTTAAAGCCCTTCGGCGCGATGCGGTAGATGGCGCCGACGGTTTTGTCGTCGAGGTCTTGGTGGCCGCCCACGCGTGGGTCGAACCAATCAGCGATGTAGATCGCGCCGTCGGGACCGACGGTGACATCAGAGGGGCGGAACAGCGTTTTCACTTCGCCAGTGATGGATTTGGCGCCGCCTTTGAAGTCTACACCTTCGAAGATTTTTTCGACGTTGGTGGTGACAAAATCAAAACGGTCGAGCGCGTAACCGGCGCCTTGGTTTTTGGGAAAATAACCGAAGACGGTGTTGCGGCCGGGTTCGCAGCTGAAGAGCGCACCGCGCCATTTTTCGCCGAAGAGGTCACCCTCGTAGCTGACGATGCCGGTGGGCGAGCCGCCGCCGTAGACGTCGCCGGCAGGAATGGTGAACGGATCATCTTGGCGCCACTCGGCGGTGGGGACGTTTTGGCCGGGGCGTTTGTCGGCGTTCCACGTGCGTTTGCCGTCGCGAGAGGCGAAGCCGAGGTTGCCGTATTCGATGAGGAACGTAGTGCGGCAGGCGGGCGGATCGTCGTTGTCGTTTTGGAAGACGTCGCCGAAGGAGGTGATCGTCTGCTCGTAGCTGTTGCGGTAATTTTGGCCGATGATTTCGACCTTGGTGCCGTCGGGCTGCATGCGAACGGTGAAGCCGCCGACGTAAACGTGGCCGTCGTCACTCTTCGCGCCGGCGATCTCGGGTGGGCGCCAACTGAAGACGGCGCCAGCGCCGCCGCTGTTAATGGGATCGTAGGGGCTGCCGACGCGGAAGGTCTGGCCGGAGCGGTCGGTGAAAAGCGCGCCGCAGTTGCCTTGGGAGAAATAGAGCAGGCCATCGGGGCCGAACGTCACGGAATGCAGCGAGTGGTCGTGGTTGCGGCCGTTGAAGCCGGTGAGGAGCACGTCGCGTTTATCGATGGCGGGATTGAATTTTCCGTCGCGGTCCACGTCGGTGTAGACGATGAGGTCGGGGGCGTTGGAGACGAAGATGCGGTTGTCGATGACGGACATGCCGAGCGGGGCGACGAGCCCGGGCTCTTGCACGAAGGTGTGGGTGGCATCGGCGCGGCCGTCGCCGTTGGTGTCGGTGAGTACGGTGATGCGGTCGCCGAGAGTATCGCGGCCCTCGTGTTTGCGGTAGTTGACGCCCTCGGTGATCCAAATGCGCCCTTGGGCATCGATGTCCATGTTGGTGGGGTTGCGCACCATGGGGGTCTTGGCCCAGAGGGTGACTTCAAAACCCTCGGGGACATTAAAAAGATTCAGCGGGACAACCTCGGGCAATGGCGCGGCGGGCACCGGGGTCGCGGCGGCGGGCGCCTGCGCGCAAAGGGCGACGTTAGTGAGGGCAAGCGCGGCCAGAAGCACGGCGCTGAGGGTGGAACGCGAGGTGGGGGCGGCGGGGAGACGCATCTCTAACTGAGAGCGAGCCGTGTCACGGTTGGCAACTCCGCCGAATGATATTATTTAACGCCTCCCTTGGCCCGTTTTGCGCGGGCGTGGGGCGATGCGATGCCGCGTGGTCAGACTAGCGCCGCCGCCGAGGTCGAGTGGCCGGAAAGGTTACTTGGATTTGCGGTGGGTGACTTTTTTAATCGGCGGAGGCACGATCATGACAGGGCAAGGGGATTTCCGGAGCACTTGGTGCGTCGTGCTACCGACGAGTAGATCGTAGAACGCGGTGTGGCCATGCGAACCCATGACGATGTAATCCGCGTTTTCTTTTTCAGCCTGTTCCAAAATCAGCGGCGCTGGCGCTCCGGTGAGTTGCACCGTTTGAATCGGCAGGTCGGGCATTTCGATTTTGGCGGCGAGGTGTTTGAGTTGGCGGGCGATCGTTTTTTCGCTCGCGGCGATGATCTCACCGATGTTTTCGAGCATCGGACCATAGTCGCTGGTGATGACGGGCGGTTGCGCTACGCTCACGATCACGATGCGACCGCCACAGGCTCGGGCGAGAACGCGGGCCGCGTCGATCACGGCGTCGCTGACGCTGGAAAAATCAATCGGGGTAAGGATGGTTTTCATGCGGTCACTATAAGCTAAGGCCGCGCGTTCTGCTGCGCAGAAATTGGCCGACGAGCCGCGTCTTTTGGCCGTTCGGACCTAAGGCTGGGGTGACGGCTTTCGCCAAACGTAAAACTAAGCCGCGGCCGGCACGCCGGCCATTAACTGCATCAAGGTCGCTTCGCTGAAGGCTGCCCGCGGGACTTCACCGGCGATGTGGCCGGCGCGAAGCACAATGATGCGCCGACAAAGCCCGATCAATTCAGGTAATTCCGAAGACACTACAAGTAACGCTTTGCCCTCGCAGGCGAGTTCGTCGAGCAGTTGGTAAATTTCGGCTTTGGCGCCGACGTCGACGCCGCGCGTGGGCTCGTCGATCAGGAGCACGTCGCAATCGCGCGCGAGCCATTTGGCGAGGGCGATTTTCTGCTGGTTGCCGCCGCTCAGGCCAGCGGTGAGTGCTTCGAGCGATGGTGTTTTGACGCGCAAGCGTTGGGCGTACTTGGATGCAAGCGCGCGCTCGGCCTTGCGGCGCACGAAACCCAGGCGCGTCAGCAACGGCAACGCGGCGAGCGCGGTGTTTTCGCGGCAATTCAGACCGAGGATGAGCCCTTGGCGTTTACGGTCTTCGGGTACGAGGCCGAGTCCGGCGGTGAGGGCGTGCTCGATGGAGCCGAGCGCGAGCGGTTGGTCGTCGACCCAAATGTGCCCGCTAACCGCGGGATCGAGGCCGAAGATGGCTTGGACTAACTCGCTGCGGCCGGCGCCCACGATACCGGCGATGCCGACAATTTCACCAGCGCGGACGTTGAGGTTGATCTCGTTGAACGCTCCAGCGGAGGAAAGGTTTTTAACGTCAAGACGGACGGGACCGAGTTCGCGCGCGAGATGCGCGGGCGTGTGGGCGCGAAGTTCGCGGCCGATCATCTGGCTGACGACGCGAGTCGGTTGGGTGGTTGGAATCGGCTCGGTGGCGATGTGGCGACCATCGCGCAGGACGGTGATGTGATCACAAAGGGCGAAGAGTTCTTCCATCCGGTGCGAGACGTAGATGAGCGTCAGGCCCCGGGCTTTCAACGTGCGGATGAGGCGAAAAAGCTCGGCGGTTTCCGCTGCCGATAACGAGCTCGTGGGCTCATCCATGACGATGATCTGCGCGCCGGTGCCGACGGCGGCGGCGATTTGGACGAGTTGTTCGCGGCCGGTGGAAAGCGTGCCGATGAGCGTGTCGGGGTCGAGGTCGGCGCCGACCGTGGCCAACATCGTGCGCGCGCGGGCGCGGAGGGCGGCGCGATCGAGAAAACCTGCGCGACGTGGCAGATCACCGAGGCAGAGATTTTCGGCGACCGAGAGATTGGGGCAGAACGCGAGTTCTTGGTGGACCATCGCGACGCCGAGCTCGCGAGCGGCAAGCGGCGAAGCGGGGGCGATCGCGCGGCCCTCGAGCAGAATCTGGCCGGAATCCGCGGTGTAAACGCCCGCGAGAATTTTCCCGAGCGTGCTCTTGCCGGCGCCGTTTTCACCGATGAGCGCGTGGCACGTGCCGCGCTCAACGGTGAACGAAACCTCGTCGAGCGCTAGGACGCCGGGGAAGCGTTTGGTGATTTTTCGAAACTCGAGATAAGCGGACACGGCGCGTCAGCGGCCAATCACTTCGGGAGCCACTTGTCCCAATTTTTGGCGAAGGCCTCGAGGTTGTCCTTGGTGACGGGGATGAGGGCGCTCACGTCTTTGACCGCGACGGGATCTTTTTTGAGCACGATTTTGTTGATGAGATGTTCGACGGATTTGGCGCCCCATTCGTAACACTGTTGAGCGAGGAGAACGGGAACGTGACCGCTGCGAATGTAGGCGAGTTGGGCGGGGAGGGCGTCAACAGCCACGCATTTCACGGTGCCGGGCTGCCATTTGAGGGCGTTCTCGGTGAAGAGCGGCCAGCCGCCGATCATGGCCCAACCGGTGATGTCGGGGTTGGCTTGCATGACTTGTTCGACTTTGGCGGCGGCGTCTTGCGGGGTCTCTTTGTGATAATAAGTATCACGAATGGTGATACCGGGATATTTTTTGGCGGCCTCGCGGGCGCCGGCGACGCGTTTTTGGAGGTTGGGGGCGTTTTGATTGCCGGCGAGGATCGCGACGACGCCGCGGCCGTTCATGATCTTGGCGAGTTCGTCCATCGTCTGTTGGCCGCAAGCGATGTCGTCGACGCCGTAGGTGACGAAGCGTTTGGAGGCGGGAGCGTCGGAATCAAACGTGGCGACGGGGACACCGTTGTTGACGGCGGCGTTGATGGCGTCGGTCAGTTTGTTGGCGTCGGAACAGGCGACGGCGATGCCCTCGGCGCCGGAGAGCACGAGTTGTTCGATGGCCTCAGCTTGTTTTTGGGCGTCTTCTTCGTTGGGGGTGCGCCAATCGATTTTGATGTTGAGATTGAGTTTGGCGCCGAGGGTTTTGGCGGCGTCTTGCGCGCCGATGCGGGCGGCTTGGAAGACGGGGTTGCCTTGGGATTTGGCGACGAGACCGATCGTGATCGTGCGGGGTTTTTCGGCGGCACGGGCGGAAGGCGCGGCCGTGAAGGCGGCGGCGAAGGCGAGGGCCAGCGCGGAGAACGCGCGGGCGAAGGGGCGGAGTGTTTTCATGAGGGTTTGGGTTAAAAGAAATCAGTGGGCCGTGGCGGTGAGGCGGCGGCGGGCGAGCCAGGTATTGAGGTGATCGAGGACGACGGCCGCGATGACGACCGAGCCGATGATGATCTGGCTGTAGTTTTGGTCGATACCGAGAATCACGATGCCGCTGGAAATCATTTGGATAATCAACGCGCCCAAAACCACACCGAGGGCCGAGCCGCGGCCTCCGGTGAGGCTGGCGCCACCGACGACGGCGGCGGCGATGACGTTGAGCTCGTAGCCTTGGCCGTCGCCAGAGGTGGCGGCGCCGTAATAGCCGAGCGAGAGCAATGCCGCGATGCCGGCGCAGAGACCGCTGATGAGGTAGACGCCGAGCTTCACGCGCTCGACGCGGATGCCGCTAAAACGCGCGGCGAGTTCGTTGCCACCCACTGCGTAGACGCGGCGGCCCGCGGCGAGGCGGGATAGAAAAATCCAGCCGACGATAAGTACGACCAGCATCGTCATCAGCGGTACGAAACTCAGGCCATCGCCGACCTCGAAGCGGACGAAATCACGGAAAGCGGCAGGGAACGCGCCCACGGATTGGCCCTTTGTAATCACGAAAGCGATGCCGCGGAAAATCGCCATGCCGCCGAGCGTGATGATAAACGGATGGACGCCGAGCGTGACGATGAGGCCGCCGGTGAAAAGGCCGCACAGGCAGGCGACGCCGAGGCATGCGCCGGCGCCGAGTAAAATCCCCAGCAGAGGCGAGCTCGTTGTGGCCAAGCCTTCGGCGCCATAGCGGTGGAGCACGAGGGCCCCGACGACTGAGGCGAGGGCGTAAATCGCGCCGACGGTCAGGTCGATGCCGCCGGCGATGATGACCACCGCCATGCCGACCGCCATGACCGCGATGAAACTCGTGTCTTTGGCGAGTTGGGCGAGATTTTGGGCGTTGAGAAATTTATTTTTTTCGACGGTAAGCGGAATGCGTTCGCCGTTGGCGTCGGTGGTGAAAACCCGACTGCGTGTGCCATCGGCAGCTCGTTCAAAAACCGGCGTGCGAACCTTACCGGCAAAGAGGGTGAGCAGCACTCCCAGCGCGAGGATCACGAGCAGCAGGCCGCTTTCTTGAAAACGGAAAAAAACGCGGAGGCGGGCGAGCATGGTTGGAGTACGAGCGGAATAGGACGAAATATCGGGCGCTAAGGAAACCTTGAATTTCGTCCCTTTCTCAAACGGAGCGCGAGCGATGTCGCTTAGCGCGCCGGCAGGAAATCGGTGGTCATCGCTTGTTCGACGCTGACTTTATTTTTGGGCAAGACGCCGATCTCTTCGAGTTGCGCGATTTGGGTGGCGAAGCGCGTGGGCGAGAGTTGCCCCGTGTTGGCGGGACCGCCGTCGGCCTCGCGGCCGGTGACGAGTTTTTCGTCGAGGATGAGTTGGCGCGAGGCGAGGGCGAATTCCTCGGTGAGGGCGGAATTGGTTTTTTTCATCGCCGTGTGTGCGGGCGCGGGATCGCCGGTGAGGTATTCATTCCAGCCCTTGATGTAGGCGCGCATGAAGGCGCGGAGTTCGGCGGGGTGTTCGCGGGCGAATTTACGATTAGT
>CAJAFD010000394.1 GCA_903938935.1 uncultured Opitutia bacterium | reverse complement strand
TTCCGCCGGCGTGAACGCCTCACGGACGGCGAGATAACCGTGTTCGCGGTAAAACGCGATTTCACGCGGGCCGATGTCGTCGAACGTCGCAACCGAATGCGCCGTATCCGGCACGGGTTGATAAAGCTCGGGCGCGTGCAGTTCGGCGCCGAGATCGAATTCGGGAGCGGGCGTGGCGGGAGTCGCGGTAGACATGATGAAAAAGCGGGTTGAGCGAAACGGGTATGGGGTAAACTTATCCGCTCTCATAATAATGTAGTCCCACTGGTCTTGCCATGAAGGCGTCCGACATCTTTTTGTAGTTATCCGCTTTCTATGGCCGTGAATGCCTTCAATCATCCCGTGTGCCTTTCGGCGCATTGCAACCGCGTGCGCTGCGAACCGGGCTGGCACTTGGGGCCGGAATGGGCGCCGCGCCTGCGCGATTACGACTTGTGGTTTGTGAGCGCCGGACGTGGACGCATGATCACCGACCGCGGTGAGATCGCACTCACGCCAGGCACCGGCGTATGGATGCGTCCCGGCCGGCGCTATGAAGCCACCCACGATCCCAAACGGCCGCTCGTCGTAAATTTTTTCCACTTCACCCTGCGCGAGACGCCCCGACGTTTCACCCCGCCTGTGGAGGTGTTGCGCACGGCGCATCCGGATTTCGTGGAGGCAACGATGCGGCGCATCCTCACGCTACGCGCGAAATCCGATCCCGCTGCGCACGCTTCAGCCGAGGCGCTGTTCACCGCGCTGCTCGGCGAACTGGTCCGCGAAACCTCCGTGCAAGCGACGGCACCCGCCGGGCCCGCGCTCGACCAACATCACCGCGAAATCATGCAACGCCTCGCCGCCGCCATCCGCGAAAACCCCGGCGGGGCGCGTCCCGTCGCCGAACTCGCCAAAGCGGCCGGCTACAGCGTGGATCATTTTTCCCGCGTGTTTGCAAAAATCACCGGTCAACGCCCACAAGTCTGCGTGATCGAAGCGCGCCTCACCCGCGCCCGCCAACTCCTCGCCGAGACCGGCCTCACGATCAGCCAGATCGCGGAGGCGTTGGGGTTTCGCGATGTGTTTTTCTTTTCGCGGCAATTTACCCAGCGCACAGGCCAGACCCCGTCCGCGTACCGCGCGACTTTAAGCCGCGCCCAAACTTAACGCGCGCGCCGAGAAATTATTTCCCCGCTGTCCAACCGCCATCGATCATAAGCGCGCTGCCCGTGACCATCGCGCTGATATCGGCCGCGAGATAAAGCGCGGCGGCTGCGACTTCGTCGGGCTGCACCATGCGGCCGTTGAGCTGCGTGGATGCCATTTCCCGATAAGCGGCGGCGGGGTCGGGGTATTCTTGGATGCGCGCGGTGACAAACGGCGTCTCCACGCGGCCGGGGCAAATGCAGTTGAAACGCACGCCCGTGTGCGAGTGATCGAGCGCGAGCGCCTTGGTGAGACCGACCACGGCAAACTTCGTCGTCGTGTACGCGAGCCGGTCCCGCACGGCGACGATGCCGGCCACCGAGGCCAAGTTGATGACGCTGCCCGAGCCACGCGTGAGCATCGCGGGGACAAAGGCTTTGCAGCCGTTGAACACGCCGCGGACGTTCACCGCGTAAAGCCGATCAAAGTCTTCCGCCGTCGTCGCCGGCAACGCCCCGACGTGACCGATGCCAGCGACGTTGACGAGCACATCGACCGCACCGACCTCCGCGGCGACGCGCGTAAATTCTGTTTCGCTAGCGACGTCGAGGTGCACAAACCGCGCGCCGAGGTTGGCGGCCACGGCAGGGCC
>CAJAFD010000393.1 GCA_903938935.1 uncultured Opitutia bacterium | reverse complement strand
TCTCGCTCGGGAAATGAAAACGCCGCCCAATCCACCTCCGCCCGCCGATGACGCTCCGGGCGTCCCCGGTTTCCGCACTTGGCGCGGCGTCTACCTTTTTGTCCTCGCCGCGTTCGTCGCGGTGGTGATCGCGCTCACGTTTTTCACCCGCGCTTACGCATGAACCTGCTCGATTGGCTCGTCCTCCTCGGCGCGATCGTCGGTGTCGCCGCCTACGGCACGTGGCGCACGCGTCACACCGACAACCTCAACACTTACCTCAAGGGCAACAGCACGACGAAATGGGGCACGATCGGCCTCTCCGTCATGGCCACGCAGGCGAGCACGATCACGTACCTCTCGCTGCCCGGCCAAGCCACGGAGAACGGCATCGCATTCATTCAAAATTATTTCGGCCTCCCGCTCGCGCTCATCGTCGTGTGCGCCGTGTTTTTGCCGATCTACCGCAAGCTCGGCGTTTACACCGCGTATGAATATCTCGGCCAACGCTTCGATCGTAAAACTCGCCTGCTCGGCGCCGGCATCTTCGTGTTTCAACGCGGCCTCCAAGCCGGCATCACGATTTACGCGCCCGCGATCATTCTCTCAACCGTGCTTGGTTGGCGGCTCGATCTCACCATCGTGTGCACCGGATTACTTGCCATCGTTTACACGGTCACCGGCGGCAGCGCGGCCGTGAACCTCACGCAAAAATGGCAGATGGGCGTCATCTTCGGCGGCATGTTAACGGCCTTCGTGATTTTGCTCACGAAACTTCCGGCTGACGCGCTCCCCATCGCGGGCGCCCTCGGCAAACTTCAAGCGATCGATTACAATCCCGACCTCAAAGTGCGTTACACGGTCTGGAGCGGCGTGCTCGGTGGATTTTTTCTTTCGCTCTCGTACTTCGGCACCGATCAATCGCAGGTCCAGCGCTACATCGGCGGCGCACGTCTGCGCGAAGGCCGCCTCGGCTTGATGTTCAACGCGCTTCTGAAGATTCCGATGCAGTTGTTCATCGTGATTCTCGGTGCGCTACTTTTCGTTTTTTATCAGTTCCAGCCGCACTCACCGGTCGTGTACAACCAGACGCAGTGGCAGCGCCAACTCACGGGGCCCGAAGCCGAGAGTTTCCGCGCGCTTGAGGAAAAATACGCCACGCTCCACGCCGCGAAACAGGAAAAAATCCGCGCCTGGGCCACCGCGCAAAACGCCACCGATCCCGCCGTCACCGCCGAGGCGCGCCGTGACATGCTCGCCGCGCAAAGCGCCGCCGACGCTGTCCGCAAAGAAGCCCGCACCGCGCTGCAAGCCGCCGATCCGACCACGAAGAAAACCAAAGACTCCGACTTCGTCTTCATTCATTTCATTCTCACATAGCTCCCGCACGGCATCATCGGCCTCTTGCTCGCCGTGATGTTTGCCTCGGCGCTTTCCTCCAAAGCCGGCGAGCTCAACGCCCTCGGCACCACGAGCACGATCGACCTGTGGCGCACGTTTCGCCCGCTCGCCGCCCACGACGAAGCACGCAACGTCCGCGCGGCCAAAGTCTTCACGGCTTTTTGGGGGCTCTTCGCCATCGCCTTCGCGCTGTTTGTGAGTTTCGCGGAAAATCTCATCGAGGCACTCAACATCGTCGCCTCTATTTTTTATCCCGCGCTGCTCGGCGTGTTCGTCGTGGCGTTCTTTTTAAAACACGTGAAAGGCACCGCCGTCTTCTGGGCCGCGGTCGCGGCGCAGACGGTCGTCATCGCCATTTTCTTTTTAGGCAAAGCCTACCCGGCGCGTGAGATCGGCTACCTCTGGCTCAATCCGATCGGTTGTTTTACGTGCGTGCTTTTCGCTCTCATTCTGCAAGCCGCATTGCCGCAACGCGCTTCGCCGCCGACGTGATCTCCGCCCAGGTTCGCAAACGCCTCGCATCCAGCGGAACCACTATTTTCTGGAAACCGCATCTAAGAACTGCCGTGGTGCGTAGCTATCTCGCCACCATGAACCTCCGCTCCCTTCTCTTCACCGTTTTAGCCGCCAGCCTCAGTGCCGTCGGATTTTCTCAACCGTCCAGCGTGACGTTCCGTCCAGCTTTGATCGATACGTTTGCCAGCAGCTACTCGTATTCGGGCGCGGGTGATTTCAAGCGCGGCAGCACGAAGATCGACGGCATCAGCATGAGCCGCTTTGAGTTCAGCGCCTCCGGTCGCGTGCCTGTCGCCGAAGGCACGTTGTTCAATCCCGGAGTCGCTTACTCGCATACCACGATCGAGACGCCCGACAACTCGCCGCTACCCAAAACCGTGCAAGAATTCTCCGCCAACCTCGGCGTCCGCGGTGTATTGAATAAAAAATGGGCTTACCTCGTCGCGCTGCGCCCCGGTCTCTACGGCGATTTTGAAAAAATCGGCTCTGACAGCTTTAACGCTCCACTCTTTCTCGCTACGTTCTACATCCAAAGCCCCGATGTCACTTGGATCTTGGGCATGACCGCCAATGCCTTTAACGATCGTCCCGTCCTCCCCGTGATCGGCTTGCGTTGGAAACTGGCGCGCGACCTGCAGCTCGACATCGGCTTCCCGCGCACCGGCCTATCCTATGCGCTGAATTCTGATCTCACCTTGCGCGGCGGCCTCAGCGCCTTCGGCGGCAATTACCGCATCACCAAAAATCTCGGCGTGCCCGCTCCCGGTGTCCAAAGCCTCAACAACACCTACCTCGACATTACTGAAATCCGCGGTGGCCTCGGCGCGACTTACAAAATCGCCGCCAACCTAGAAATCGAAGCCGATTTCGGCTACACCGCGATGCGTCGTTTCGAATACCCCGATCGCAACTACCGCCTCACCGGCGACAACGTCACGTGGGTGAGCTTCGCGCTCAACACCCGCTTCTAAAAAGGATTCGGCGAGGGCGCGGTGAGCGGCGTGACGAAAAAATCACGCCGCAAATTTCCGCAGG
>CAJAFD010000392.1 GCA_903938935.1 uncultured Opitutia bacterium | reverse complement strand
GGCTCAATCATCGGGAAAAGTTCCAACTCCGTCTTCGCGTAATGCTCCGCCGCAAAAGCCGGACTCAGATGCACCGTCACTGCCGCCGCCCCGACTGGCGAAATTCCTTTTTTAACATTATCCGCGATCCAGCGCACCGGCCCATCCGACAACGCCACGCCCTCGGTCGGCACCAAACTCGCCCCACTCAAGGTCACCAACAACGCCAGACACGGATGATAACGCATCGCGGCCAAGCCACTCGCGACCTCCGCCGGAAGTTCGACGTTGCCCGCCTTCAACAACGCGAGCGACTGCGGGACGGGCGCGGTCAAAGCGAGGCGGCCCACGCGCAAAGTCGGCTGATTTTCAATCTCCACCTCCCATATTTTCTCCACGCGACGCACACTTAAGACCTTGGCCTCGCGTTTCACCTCGAGCCCTTCCGCCAAAATTTTACCGAGCGCATTCATGCTCGGCTTGCCGATCCAACGATGCGCCGAGGCCCCCGGCCAACCGCCCGCGATCCCAAGCTCGCGCCACGCCTCGACCAACGCCGCGAAACGTTCCGTCTTCGCCGTAAAATATTGCGCGCCTTGGTCAAACACCGCCTCGCCGACGCGCTTCGTCGCCAAACGACCACCCAGGCCGCGGCTTTTTTCCAAGACCACCACCTTGGCCCCGCGCTCGCGTAAAGTCCGCGACAAGAGTAGCCCGGAAATTCCCCCGCCCACCACCGCGATTGTGTCGTTCATGATGAAAAAATTATCTAACGCCCGAGTACATGACGCAACGCACGCTCCAACTCAGGTTGCCGCCAGGTAAACCCAGCCGCCTGCAACCGCCCCGGCACCGCGCGGGTACTCGCCAAGAGCGTCTCATCCGCCATTTTGCCAAACACGGCCCGCAACACCACAGTCGGTACTGGCAACACCGCCGGCCGCCGCAACACCTGCGCCATGACTGAAGTGAACGCGGCGTTGGTCACCGGTTCCGGCGCCACCGCGTTGTAAGCACCGCGCCACGCCCTATCAGTGATCGCGCGTTCGTACATCGCGCACAGATCGTCCGGCGTGATCCAGCTCATCCATTGGCGCCCAGCGCCCAAACGCCCGCCGACCCCCATCAAAAAAGCGGGTAACATCTTCGCGAGCGCTCCCCCAGCTGGCGACAGCACCACGCCCGTGCGCAAGGCCACGGTGCGCACGCCGAGTTGCTCGATCGCGGCGAGTTCATGTTCCCAGGCCGCACACACGCCCGCTAAAAATCCCGCGCCGAGCGCGGCGTGCTCGTCGAGTCGCTCGTCCGCTCGTTCGCCATAAAAACCGACCGCGGCCGCGCTCACAAAAACTTCGGGCCGCTCACTCGCAGCTAGCGCCGCAATGCCCGCTGCCAAGGTCCGCGTGCCATCTACGCGACTCAGCAAAATCTCCGCTTTGCGCGCAGCCGTCCAACGTCCACCCGCGACGTTGGCTCCGCCGAGATGCACCACCGCGTCCACGCCTGCGAGCGCAGCTGGATCCATTTTGCCGCGAACTGGATCCCAATTAAATTCATTGGGCTTCTGCGGCTGTCTTCGGACCAAACTCCGCACGGTGTGGCCTTGCGTGAGCAAAAACGCCTCCAACGAGCGCCCGACCAAACCCGAGGCACCGGAAACCAAAATACATTTCCGTGGGCCCGAAGAACCGAGCTCGAGATCGGCCTTCGTGACCGCATGTCGATAAGTGAACATCCGCTCCAACTGTCGCCGCGTAAACGCAGCGCCCCCGAGCCGCCCCAGCAGTCCGAGAGGCAGCCGATAGTGAATCTCATCCGTCAACTCGCACGCCCCCGGCCCCAGCGGATCGATCCGATGCAAGTGTTCCCAGCGCGCAAACGGACCGCTCATCAACACATCCCGAAATTGTCGCCCTGCGATATAATCTCGGTGCACGATTTCCCACTTCGCCCAAATCGGCCCCACCTTCGTGCGCAGCGAAACCCGCGCGCCGTCCCTGATCCCGCCCACGTGTCGCGTCACCTCCACGCGCTCCCAAGGCGGACACAACCGGCCAAACGCCCCGGGCCGTTCGTGCCAGGCAAACACTTCCGCCGCGGGTCGCTCGATTCGCACCACGCGTTTAAAAATCGCATCAGTCATGCGCCACCCGGCCTTTCCGCATCCGACAAGCATCCGAGCAAAATTTCACTTCAGCCCAAATCTTCTCCCACTTTTTTCGCCACACAAAAGGCCGACCGCACACCACACAGGGTTTGGACGGCAGGTCAGATTTTTTGCGCATTTTCGGCATGCAGGAAGATTAAACCTAAATCCCCAAGAGTCCAACCGCCAAGGGCGATCCTCCGTTGGCCCGGATCTCATTCGCGCGGGCTTGGATCGCCGCCCGATCCGACGGTTTCAATCGCACCACATTTTTTACCTGCAACGCCATGCGTTGATTTTTCGCCAGCAAAGTCTCGTGACGCAGGAGAAAATCCCAGTAAAGCGTCGTAAAAGGACACGCATCATCACCCGTGGACTTCGCCGGATCAAACCGACACCCCGCGCAATAATTGCTCATCCGATCAATATATTTACCCGTGGCCGCGTACGGCTTCGAAGCCATGATTCCGCCGTCGCCGTACTGCGACATCCCGAGCGTGTTGGGTAACTCCACCCACTCCACGGCATCGACGAAAACCGCCAGATACCATTCATGCACCCGCTGCGGCTCAACTCCCAGCAACAGCGAGTAAAGCCCCGTCACCATCAAACGCTGGATATGGTGCGCGTAACCGTGTTGCAGCGTCTGCGTGATGCTCTGGCGCAAACAGTTCATCTCACACGCGCCCGTCCAGTAAAACTCAGGTAATTTCTCGCGCGCCCCCAGCGCATTCAAATCCACGTAACGCGGCATGAATTGCCAATAAATCCCCCGCACGTATTCACGCCATCCGAGAATCTGCCGGATAAAACCCTCCGCGCTCGCGAGCTCCACGCGCCCTTCACGATACGCTCGCTCCGCCGCCGCCACCGCTTCGCGTGGATTCAGCAATTTCAGATTCATCGCCGCCGAGATACGTGAGTGAAAAAGCCACGGTTCATCCGTCCACATCGCGTCTTGGAATTTCCCGAAATCGCCCAATCTATGCTCGATAAAATCCGCGAGCGTCGCCCGCGCGGCTTCGGGCGTCACCGGCCACGCAAAGTCCTGCAACGCGCCCGGATGCTGCGCGAAACGTCGCTCGACCAGCGCCAACACATCACGCGTGAGCGCATCGGGCGGGATCAAAAGCGGCGCGCGCAACTTCTCGGCCCGCGGCCCGCCTTTGGGAAAACTACCGCGATTATCGTGATCGTAATTCCATTGTCCGCCCTCCGGTTCGCCGGCCGCGTCGAGCAACACTTTGTTTTTTCTGCGCACTTCCCGATAAAAAAATTCCATCCGCAACATTTTGCGGCCTTCCGCGTGCGCAGCGAAATCAGCGCGCGTGCAAAAAAAATGCCGATCGTCGCGCACTTCCAGCTTCATACCCGCTGCTTGGGCGACCGCCTCCACCGCTGCCTGCACGCGCCACTCGCCAGCCTGAGTCATCAGTAAGCGCTCAGGCTTCAACTCCGCGAGCGCACGCGCCAATTCGCCCGCGAGCGTCTGAGTGTTTTTCGTATCCTCTAACTCAGTGTAATGCACCTTGCGACCGAGCGCGCGTTGTGCCTCGCGGAAATGCCGCATCGCGGCCAAAAATACCGCGATCCGCTGCTTGCTCGCCCACACGTGCTCGGATTCTTGCGTGACCTCGGCCATCCACACTGCGTCGTGCGTAGCATCGAAACCGTCAAAGACCGCTGCGTCCGCATCCAACTGATCCCCGAGCACGATCACGAGCGCACGCACGCGCTTCGCCGCGCTCATGCCGGCGTCTCCAAATCGAGCTGTTCCGAAGTATTCGCCACTCCCCCGCGCAGTCGCTTAAACTCCGCCAAAGCTGCCTCCCGCGCCGCCGCATGGTTCACGATCGGACCGGGATAATTTTTCCCCAACTCGACGCCGGCGCGAGCCAGGACCGCCGCCGGCGCCTCCCATGGGGCGTGAATAAATTCCGCCGGCATTTTGGCCAATTCGGGCACCCAGCGCCGAACGTAGTCGCCGGCGCTATCAAATTTCATCCCTTGAAGCACCGGCGCGAAGACGCGGAAATACGGTGCGGCGTCCGCGCCACAGCCCGCGCTCCATTGCCAACCGAGCGTGTTACTCGCCAGATCAGCGTCGACGAGCGTATCCCAAAACCACGCCGCTCCGTGCGTCCAATTCAGCCGCAGGTGTTTCACTAAAAACGAAGCTACCACCATGCGCACGCGATTGTGCATCCAGCCCGTATGCCACAGTTGGCGCATGCCCGCGTCGACGATCGGATAACCCGTCTGGCCACGCTGCCAGGCCCGCAATTTCTTGCCGCCGACATCCTCGGCCCAGCCAAATTTTTCAAACTCTGCGCGCAAGGGTCGCTCCGGTGTGTGCGGAAAATGAAACAAAAGGTGATACGCAAATTCGCGCCAGCCGATCTCACTCAAAAACACGCGCGCGCCGTTGCTCGGTGGGAACACGCCTGAATCTTTCGAGCGCGCCGCGACCGCCGCCCAGACTTGCCGCGGACTCAACTCGCCGAAATGCAACCACGGCGAAAGCAGCGAGGTGCCGTCATGATCGGGCAAATTGCGACGATCCGAGTAATCATCCATCGCCCGCGAAACGAATTGTTTGAGTCGGACCGCTGCGCCCGCTTCACCGGGCTGCCAAGCCGCGCCGAAACCGGCATCCCAGCCGATTTTGGGCAGCAAATGTAGTTCGTCCAACGTCGCCGACTTCGGCCACGTAGCGGGAGCTGAAAACGCAGCCGAATTTAGGTTCGTTAACGTTGGAACGGGCAGGGTCAGACAGTGTTTCCAAAAGGGCGTGAACACCTGAAAAGGCCGACCTTGTTTATTTTGGATCGTATGCGGCTCAAACAAGAGCGACGCATTGAAACTCTTCGCGTCGATGCCCGCCGCCGTGAGCTCGGTCTTGATCACCGCGTCGCGCGCGATGATATCCGGTTCATAACGCCGATTCCAAAACACCGCGCCCGCTCCCGTTTGGGCGATGAGGGCGCGGAGCGTCTCACCCGAAGCGCCGTGCGCAATGATTAGACGGGAACCACGCTCACGCAGGCTGGACGCCAAAGAGGCGAGCGCATGATGCAACCACCAGCGAGAAGCGCCGCCCAACGGCCATTTACCCTCAGCGGCATCATCAAAAATATAAACCGGAATGATCGCTCCGCCGCGCGAGATGGCCGCAGCCAAGGCCGGATTATCCTGCAAACGCAGATCCTGACGAAACCAGACCAAAGTAGGCGTGACAGACATCCTCGCCGAAGAAGTGCCAGCATCGCCCGTTTGCAAGTCCAGCATCACGAGCGCACCAAAAAACTTACGTGAGACTGAGCACCCGCGAACGGATTTTTAAAGCGTCGGACCGCCTCACAGGGCGTCAAAATACAACTTCTCGTAAGCCAACGCAGCGATTTTCCAGCTAAAATCCTTAGCCATCCCGCGTTGCTGCACCGCCGCGTAACGGGGCGCATCGCCGTAAAGACGTTGGGCCCGACGCAGCGCATCCAACAAACCGGCCACAGTAGGTTCCGCCATCAGGCCCGTGCCAAAATTCGGCGCTTCATCGGCATCGGTCACCGTGTCGACCAGGCCACCGACGCGACTCACAATCGGCACCGTGCCGTAGATTTGGGAATACATTTGGTTCAAGCCGCAGGGCTCAAACAGCGAGGGCATTACAAAAAAATCGCTGCCGGCCTCGATCAAGTGACTCATGGCTTCGTCGAGGCGAGCGCTTAAGAACACTTTTTCTGGAGCTTGAGCCGCGAGCGCGCGCAATTCGTTTTCCATGCGCTTGTCGCCCGAACCGAGGACGATGAGCTTCACTTCGCGTTCGAGAAAAAACGCCTGGTTGGCGAGCAGCAGATCGATGCCCTTTTGCTCGGCGAGCCGGCAAACCATGCCGTAGATCGCGCCTTTGAACATCGGGTCAAATCCAGCCGCTTTTAAGAGGGCTGCCCGGCAGAGCGCCTTGCCTTTTAAATCACTCGCTGAGAAAGGCGCGGGCAGAAGTTTATCGGTTGCTGGATTCCAGACGACGTCATCCACGCCATTGATGAGACCCGAAAGATCATCCACCCGCGTTTGGATCACACCGTCGAGACCGCAGCCAAATTCCGGTGTCTGTATTTCCTGCGCATAGCGTGGACTCACCGTCGTCACCCGATCGGCGAAAAGTATTCCGCCTTTGAGCAGGCTGATCTGCGCGTAGTATTCGATGCCGTCGATGTTATTAAGTTCTTCCGGCAGATTCGTGCGGGCAAACGTCGCAGCGGGGAAAAGCCCTTGGTAGGCGATGTTGTGAATCGTAAAAACAGTCTTCAACGCCAGCGTTGCGCCATGCCGCCGCTCCGACTCACGCACGAGCAACGGAATCAACGCCGCCTGCCAATCATGCGCGTGAACAATATCAGCCTGCAAATCCGCTAAGCGCATCGTCTCCACAACAGCTTTGCTGAAAAAAATAAAACGATCGGCGTTGTCCTCAAAATCACGTTCGCCGTTACCGTAAGGCGCCCGACGATCGTAAAATTCGTCGCGGCAAATCAGATACACCGTGAGATTTTTTCGCGGTGAAAACGCCCAAGCCTCGCCGGACATGAATTGATCGCCCATCTCGATTTTGAGCCGCAATTTCAATTCCGCCCGCGCCGCATCCGCATGTTCACGCGCAACGCGATAACCCGGCAAGAATACAGAAACCTCGTGTCCCTTATCGGCCAATGCCCCCGTCAACGCTCCGACCGCATCGGCCAGTCCGCCGGTCTTGATGTAGGGAAACAGCTCACTGGCTGCGTGGACGATTTTCATCGCTCCAACCTACACAGGCGGGTTTCCTACGCCAATCAGAAAACTTGGAACGCGCTCAGCGCCAACCACTCTTACCATGACCCTCCGCGACCGCCTCCTCGCCAAACTTAGCGAGTCCGATTACCGCCCTGCTAATAATTTTATTTTAGGCCGTTTGCTCGGTCTCAACAAAAAGCACAGCGCCGCACTGGCTAGCGAAATCCGCCAGCTCGTAAAAACCCGCGAGATCCGCCTCGGCGAAGGCGGACGCGTCGAACTCAACTCACGCCCAACCGGAAAACCCAAAGCCGAATTGAAAGAGCGTTTCAAAGCGCACGTTCAAAATCAAAAAGTCGAAGCGCGCCCCATTTTCCAACCCACGCCCCGCGGGGGCTTCACGCCGGTTGCGCCCACCGAGGTCTTCACCGCCAAGCCAAACGCATCCGCGCCTCGCCCAGCGAAGGGAAAAACTAAATTCACCGCCACTCCCCCGGCGGTCGCGCGCCCGCAGAGTAAATCCTCAACCGCCCCCGTGATCGATCCGCGCGAGCTGTACGGACGCATCCAGTTTCGTGCCGGCGGCTCCGCCTTTGTCGTTCTCGCCAACGCGCCAACAGGTCCCGACACACCGGCGATGCAAATTTCGCCCGACGACACCGGCGTCGCGCTGCCGGGCGATACCGTCGCCGTTCGCGCGTATCCCGGCGCCACCGGCCGTCGCCCCGGCGAAACCGTCGGCCGCGTCACGCGCATCATCACGCGCGATAAACTCTCCGTTGTCGGCAATGTCATCCGCTCCGGCCGCTCCTTCATCGTCACGCCCGACGATCCACGTTTCATCCAATCTATCCTCGTTCAACCCTCCGCGGTCGAAGTCTCTGTTGGCGACAAAGTCGTCGTCAAACTCGACGACTGGACCGACCGCCGCAAACAACTCACCGGCACGATCACCACGCGCCTCGGGCGCACCCACGAACCTCGCGCGGAGCTCCTCGGTATCTACGAAAAATTTAATCTCGCGACCAGTTTCCCCGCCGACGTCGAGCGCGAAGCCGCTGCCCTGCCCGACCGCGTCCCCGCCAAAGACGCCGCCGGCCGAATCGATTACCGCGAGATCCCGGTCTTCACGATCGACCCCGACGACGCCAAAGATTTTGACGACGCGCTCTCCTACGAAATCACCCCGGAAGGCGACACGCGCATCGGCATCCACATCGCCGACGTTTCCAGCTACGTCCGCCCCAACACCGCCCTCGATCGCGAGGCTCAAGCGCGAGGCAACTCCACCTACTTGGTCGGCACAGTCATTCCGATGTTGCCGGAAAAACTTTCCAACGGCCTCTGCTCGCTCGTCGAAGCGCAAGACCGCCTCTGCAAAGCCGTATTCCTCACCTTCGCCAAAAACGGTAAACCCAAGCCCGCCACCTACGCCAACACCATCATCCGCTCCCGCAAGCGCCTGACCTACAAACAAGCCTACGCCTTCCTGTTCACCGACGATCTCCAAAAAATCCGCGATCTCCCGCTCCCGCCCAAACACCAGACCGGTTCCACCGGCCGCGCCCTGAACGATCTCACCGACGCCGAGCTGAAAGACCTACAAACTTGGATTCGTGCGCTCTGGAAAATTGCCGCGCGTCTCCGCGC
>CAJAFD010000391.1 GCA_903938935.1 uncultured Opitutia bacterium | reverse complement strand
GGTTCGCTCGGCCATAGTGCTTGGCGCGGGGCGGCTGATGGCGCGGCCGCAGGGCTTTTAATCGGAGCCATCGCGGACAATAATGCGAGCCGCCGCGAAGCCGCCATCTCCGTCCCCTCGGCGTCCGTCGCCAGCGCGCCGTCCTCAGTTCCATCCGCCGTGGCGCAACCTCGCCTGATCACGGCGCCAGCGGCACCCGCGTCATCGATGAGCGACGCCAATCGCATGTTTGGCCGGAACTGATAGCGTTCCGCCGTTTCACACCTCCCTCTTTCACTTTCTCATTTTTTAACATCTTACCATGAACACCTCCCTTCGTCTTCTTGCCCTTACCAGCGTGGCTGCGCCCGCTCTGTTTCTCGCCGGTTGCGCGACCGGCGTGGAAAGCCCCTCGGGCGTCCCGGTCACCGAAATGAAAGCCGACGAGCGCGGCTTCGTCGCTGGCACCGGCGTCGAGTCGCAAGACCTCGTCACCGTCACGGACAAGATGGCCCGCGGCGTCCTGGCCATCCCGGAAATCGCCAACGCCAAACAAACCCCGCGCATCGTCCTCGAACCCGTGGTCAACGAGACGCGTTTCCCCATCAGCAAAGACATTTTTCTCACGCGCATCCGCACCCAGCTGAACGAAAAAGCCCTCGGCCGCGTGCGCTTCCTCGATCGCGAAATGATGAAAACCCTCGAGCGTGAGCGCGACCTCAAGCGCAACGGCCAAGTCACCGCGAGCGCCGATCCCTCCGTCGTCGAATTCCGCGGCGCTGATTATTTCCTCACCGGCAAACTTCAAGGCCTGACCACCAAGACCTCGAAGGGTACCAGCGATTACATCCTCTACAGCTTCCGTCTCACCGACGCCCGCACCAGCGAGATCATCTGGGAAAGCTCCGCTGAGATCAAGAAACAGGGCCTCGAAGACGCCGCTTACCGCTGAGCTCCGCTCGTCCCGCATCGTCTTTAAATCAAAACGGCGGGTGTCGGCCTTGCGCCGCGCCCGCCGTTTTCATCTGTTCCTTGTCCGATGGTAAATCGCCTTAATTTCCTTTCCCCTTCTCGCATTCTTGGTGCGGCGTTGGTCTTGGTTTTGCTCGGTCTCAGCGGTTGCGCCACGGTGCCTGAGCGCCCGCAGCCTCGACTCACTGGCGACCCGATCATCGACGGCAACACCCGCCGCGCCGCCGCGCCCGTGCAAGACCGCGTGCTCTGGGATTACCGCATCGCCGCCAGCGCCCTCCGCGCCGGCCAGCCCGACGAAGCCAAGCTCCACCTCGACACCGCGCTGCCCTTGATCGGCGGCATTTTGGCCAACGACGCCGACGCGAAAAAAGCCCGCAGCCTGTTTGCCGCCGAAAGCACCAAGACGTTTATCGGCGAGCCCTACGAACGCGTCATGGCCTACTATTACCGCGGCCTCCTCTACTGGCGCGACGGTCAACCCGACAACGCCCGCGCCTGTTACCGCTCCGGTCAACTCATCGACAGCGACGCCGAGACCGCCGAGTACAAAAGCGATTACGTCCTGCTCGATTATCTCGACGGCTTCGTCTCCGCCAAACTCGCCGCCGATGGCTCCGACGCCTTTACCCGCGCTCAAGCCAACGCCAAAAACCTAAAGCTCCCCGCCTACGATCCCTCCGCCAACGTCCTTATTTTCGCCGAATACGGTACCGGCCCGCGCAAATACGGCGGCGGCGAATACAGCGAACAACTCAAATTCTTCGCCAAAAATTCCGTCGCCCACGCCGCCACGCTCAACGTCAACGGCCAGACGGTAAACCTCCCGGCCTACGACGATCTCAACTTCCAAGCCACCACGCGCGGCGGGCGCGTCATGGATTATATTCTCGGCGGCAAAGCCGTTTTTAAGCGCACCACCAATACCGTCGGCGAGGTCGCCCTCATCGGTGCCATGATCGCCGCCAACAACGGCAGCCGCGACGGCGACCGCGCCGCCGTGGCCCTCGGCGCCATCGGCCTCATCGGTAAAATCGCCTCCGCTGCGACCACCCCGCGCGCCGATATCCGCATGTGGGACAACCTCCCGCAACGCCTCAGCTTTGCCGCGCTTCGCCTCGCCCCCGGCGATTATCCCGCCACGCTCGAGTTCCAAGACGCCACCGGCCAGACCCTGCGTGGTCTCACCCAAACTTTCACCCTCCACGTCGATCCCGTCGATCGCGACACCGTGATATTTTTGAGCGAACTTAAACGTTGATCGCGAGTCACACGATAACACCTCCACCACCGCTTACCGTTATGAACAACAAAACCTCCCTCCTCCTCGCCGCCACCGCCGGCCTCGTGCTGCTCGTCGGCTGCGCCACGCCCGGTCCCTTCACGCCGCAGGACACCACCCGCTACACCATCGAGAATACCGAAAAATTCGTCCTCCTCGATAAACCCACGCAGGTCTCCGTCACCTGCACCGGCCTCCAAGAACGCACGCTCGCCGACGGCCGCCTCGAAGTCGTCGCCAACGTGAAAAACCGCGAAGCCCGCCGCATCGAAGTGCAGATCAACGCCGTCTTCAAAGACGACCAAGGCTTCAGCACCGGCGACGAGACACCGTTCCAGACGCTCATCCTCGCCGAGAATTCCACCGAGGCCGTCCGCTTCACCGCGATGAACACCCTCGCGAAAAAATACACCCTCCGCGTCCGCCAAGCCCGTTGAACCGCGCCGTCCCCGCCATGAAAGCACTTTTCCTTCCTCTCGTTTTGCCCGCACTCAGTGTCGTCGCGCTCGCGCAAGCCACCGCGCCCGCCACCGAGCCGCCGGTTCCCGTCACACAAGCCTGGCCCGCGGCCGCCGCCCAACCGGCCGCGCCCGCGGAACAACGTCTCTACGGCGCCAACGCCACCCCGCTCATCGCGCCCGCCGCCGCGCAGGCTGTCGTTGATAAATTCCGCGCCGCTTACGGCACCGCGAGCGCCCCGCGCCTCGTCATCTACGTGAACCGTTCGCTCGTCGATGCCGCCGGTCTCAAACTCACCGGCCGCACCGAATCCTACACCGAGAAATCCACCGACGGCAAAACGACTTCGACCAAAACCAAAGGTACTTCGACCTACGCCACGAAGGACGCATCCACGCCCGCGCCCACGCTTGCCGATCAACAAACCGTGCGCGACATCGAGCGCCTCGTCGGCCGCGCGTTCCGCAGCGGCGGCGCCAAACTTTCCGATCAACGCATCGCCGGCGTGATGCTCAGCGCGCAACCCGGCGCTCGTTTGCTCGGTGATCAAGCGACCAAGGATCGCGAAGCGCTCGCGCAGTCCGCCGACATCGCGATCGAAGTGCTCATTTCCACCCGCACGTTGATCGCCGCCGAAGTTTCCGGCGACACCACGGTCGCCGTGCCCGATATTCAGATGACAGCCATCCGCCTGAAAGACGCTGCGATTTTGGGCCAAGCCTCGGCGAGTGATGTGCTCGGAGCGGGCGCGGCGCAGGCCGCGAAAAAATTTAGTGCGGCCGACATCACCGAAGCCACGGCGCTCGCGTTGATGGAAGATATGCTCCTCAACGCGAAGTAAGACTCGGCGCCGCGGGAAATCCACGGCGCTTTGCGCGATCGGTTACGAGAAGCGGATTGCGCGGAGCGGCGCGGCACGAAACAGTCCGCGTCTTTTCCATGCGCCGCTTCTCATCTTTTTTTGCCGAAGTTCGGCCGACCCTCGCGCTGGCGGTGCCGATCATCGTCGGCCAAGTCAGCCAGATGCTCATGGGCATCACCGATAGCGTGATGATCGGCCAGACGGGCACGGTGCCCTTGGCGGCGTCTTCGTTTGGCGGCAATGTGTTTGGCGTTTTTTACGTGATCGGGATCGGGCTGATGATTCCGGTGGCGGTGTTTGTGGCGCGTGCGCGCGGCGCGGCGCGGTTGCAGGATTGCGGGGAATATTTGCGGCATGGGCTGGCGTTGGCGCTGGGTTTCGGCGTGCTCGAGACGCTGGCGATGGTGGCGCTCGGCTGGCAGTTGCACTGGTTCCAGCAACCGCCGGAAGTGTTGGCGGTGGTGAATCCATTTTTCTGGCTGATCGGCGCGTCGATCACGCCGGTGTTGGTGTATCTGGCGTTGCGACAATTCGCGGAGGCGATGGGCCGGCCCTGGGTGCCGATGTTCATCATGCTCGGCGGCGTCGGGCTGAACATTTTTTTGAATTGGATTTTTATTTACGGAAATCTCGGCGCGCCGGCGTTGGGCCTGACGGGCGCGGGCATCTCGACGTTGATTTCGCGGACGCTCGGCGCTTGGGTGATTTTCGAGTGGATGCGGCGAGATCCGGCGGCGCGCGCGGCTTGGCCGAAGCAGTGGTGGTCGCCGCTCTCGACGACGCGGTTAAAAGAAATGCTGCAACTCGGGTTGCCGACGTCGGGGATTTTATTTTTTGAAAGCGGCGCATTTGCGGCGGCGGCGATTATGATGGGCTGGCTGGGCGCGTCGGCGTTGGCGGCGCATCAGATCGCGTTCACGTGTGCGGGCACGACGTTCATGGTGACGCTCGGGCTTTCGATGGCCGCGGGCATGCGCGTGAGCGCGGCGGTGGGCGCGAAGGAGCCGGCGCGCTTGCGACCGATCGGGTTTAGCGCGTTGGTCCTCGGCGTCATCATCGCGGCGGTGTTTATGGTGATTTATCTCGTGGCGGGTCGCACGGTGGCGGGCTGGTTTGTGGACGACGCGGGTGTGGTGGCGTTGGCGGCACAGTTGCTCGTCGTGGCGGCGCTGTTTCAAATCGTCGATGGCGCTCAGGTGATCAGCGCGGCGCTGTTGCGTGGGCTGCAGGATGTGAAGTTGCCCGCGATCATCACGCTCGTCGCGTATTGGGGCGTGGCGATTCCGGGCGGCTTTTTCCTCGGCGTGCACGGGAGATATGGCGCCGTGGGCATTTGGTCGGCGCTGGCCGCGGGTTTGGGTTTCGCGGCGATTTTCCTGGGTTGGCGCTTCGCGCGCCTGACGCGATCACACGCCTAATTTGAGGCGGACTTCGGCGAGCGTGAGGCCGGAAATGTGGAGGATTTTTTGGCGAGATTTGTCGCCTTGCAGAACGGTGACGGCGCGGCGGGGGAGGGCGAGAGCGTCGGCGAGAAATTCGCAGAGCTCGTCGTTGGCGCGGCCTTCGAGCGCGGGGGCGTGGACTTTGACTTTTAACGCTTCGCCGAGCCAGCCGACGACGGCGCTGCGCGGAGCGTTGGGTACGGCTTTGATCGCGAGCGTGCAGGAGGCGATCGGCGTGGCCACGGTACTTCGGCGCGAGATCGCGAGGAGTTGATTTTAAGCCAACGCTTCGGCGAGTGCGGCGATGATGTCCTCGACGGCTTCGCAACCGATGCAGAGGCGGAGGAGATCGGGATCGAGTTTGCTCGCGGCTAATTCGGCGAGGCCGGCGGGCGTCGTCACGAGGTCGTAGTGCGCGAGGTACATGAACGGACAGATGAGGGTCGTCGTCATGCCGAAGCTCGGACCTTTGGGCAGGCGCAGGCGGTCGTAGAATTTTTCCAAAGCGCCGGGCGCGCGGAGCGTGAAAGTGATCATGCCGCCGGTGGCGTCGGGCGAGCGGGCGAGTTTTTCAAAATTCGCGCTGCTGGTGGCGTGGCGTGCCCAGAAAACGTCTTTGATGGCGGGATGATTTTCGAGAAACGCGACGACGTGGGGCGTGCTCGCGTGGATTTTTGCGAGGACGGATTCGGTGGCGGCGATTTCGTGCGCGAGGCGAGCGGCGTCGCGGCGGTAGAGCGGCTCGAGTGCGGGGGCGAGTCGACGGCGAAGCTCGGCGGCGTCGGGGCGGGCGGGATTGACGGCGATCAAGCCCGCGGTGAGGTCGCCCGCGCTGCCCGTGTATTTGGTGAGGCTGGCGAGCGCTACGTCGGCGTGAGGCAGCACGTCGAGGTTGTAGAGCGAGGCCGTGGAAGCGTCGATGAGGAGCGCGGCGCCATGGCTGCGACAGAGCGCGGAGATGGCGGGAATATCGGGCGTTTGAAGGAGCGGATTGGTGGGCACTTCGGCGACGACGCCCGCGATGCGTTGGCCGTGCGCAGCGAAGATGCGCTCGAGCGCTTCGAGGTCGAAAATATCGCGGATGTAAACGTAGTCGCCGGGACCGGCGGTAAATTTTTTGAGAATCGCGATCGTATCGAGGTAGAACCAACCGAGTTGGAGCCAGATCGTGCGGCCGCGGGTAGCTTGCAGATCGGCGACGGCGCGAAAGGCCGCGTAGATGGCGCTCATGCCGCAGTTGGTGAGAAAAAGATCGGCGTTGGTCACGGGTGCGATCGTGGCGGCGTGGCCGGCGTTGAGCGCGCGGGCGAGGTGGCGGCGAATCTCAGCGGGCGCATCGCCGGTGAACGTGGCTTCGGGATAAATCGCCGGACGCAGTTCGAGGCGCACGAGGTGATCCTCGGCTTCACGCGACGAGATGAAGCCCCCGAGGTTTTGCAGGTAGGTTTTAGCGAGAGCGGCGAGCGGCGCCGAGGCGGCTGGATGAGCGACGCCGTGCAGACCGTGCGTATCGATCAACAGCTGCACGCTCGGATGGGCCAGGTGCGCCACGAGATTTTCGGCGATAGCGAGAGACGATGTGAGCCAGAGCGTGTGACCAGCGAGGGCGGGATTGGTGGCGACGAGGTGCGCGGCGAGGTGACGCGCGAACGGATGCACGACGAAACGCGGGTAGCCGTTAGCGAGTTGGCTGGTGATGGCGGGGTCTTTTTCCTCGTAGCCGCGGACGGAGCGCATCGTGGGCAAGCTGCAAGAGACCGCGTGCGGGCTGGGCGGGATGGCTTGACCGAGGGGCAGATGAGGAAAGGCGGACATCTTGGTGAAAGGGCTAAGGATCGTCCAAAAGCTAAGACGTAACCCGCGTCGGTAAGCAAGGGAGCGGTGCGTCATCAACCCACCTGATTCACCGCGCCTCAAAAAATAAACCAGAAATACCGAGGTAAAAACGCCTTCAACCAAGTGTCACCTATTAGGTGACACTTGATTTTTTATCGAAGGAGATTGGGTTCATATCGGCTAAAATTGATGTCATAATTTCAGGAAGGTTTAATCGCAGTCGAGGAAGGGGTGAGGGAGAGGGTGGGGCGGGGGGAGCGAATCGGTTTGCCGGGGGGCTAGGGGTCGCGTTGAACGGCGCGGATGAAACTTCTTTCGTGGAACGTAAACGGCGTGCGGGCGGCGCTCGGCAAGGGTTTGCTCGATTGGATGAACACAGCTCAAGCCGACGTGATCTGCTTGCAGGAAGTGAAGGCGTTGCCGGGCGACGTGCAGCATGTGGTGTGGCCCGCCGGCTATGACGTGACGTGGAACGCCGCGCAAAAAAAAGGTTACAGCGGGACCGCGCTCTTTTCGCGGCGTAAGCCGATGTCGGTCACACTCGGGTTGGGCTCGCCGGCGCATGATGCGGAGGGACGCGCGATCACGGCGGAATTTCCGGAGTGTTACGTGATCGGTTTGTACGTGCCGAATGCGCAGCCGGAATTGGCGCGCATCGGTTTTCGTCAGGAATGGGACCGGGCGTTGCTCGCCTACGTGAAAAAATTGGAGCAGAAAAAACCGGTTTTGTTTTGCGGTGATCTTAACGTGGCGCACGAGGAAATCGACCTCGCGCGACCCAAGGAAAATGTGGGCAGCCCGGGGTTTTCCGCGGAGGAACGCGCGGGTTTCCGGGATTTTCTGGGCGCGGGTTTTATCGATACGTTCCGCGAGTTTGAAAAAGGGCCGGGGCATTACAGCTGGTGGACGTATCGCGCGGGGGCGCGGGCGAATAACGTCGGTTGGCGCATCGATTACTTCATGGCGAGTGCGGCGCTACGGCCGGCGTTGCAACGGGCTTGGATCGAGCCGCAGGTTTTGGGCAGCGATCATTGTCCGGTCGGGCTCGAGGTGAAGTTTTGAGCGGCGGCGCAACGATGAACGCGTGCTTTTGTACTGCACGAGTGCGGGCAGGGTGTTGAACTCTGGGAGGCCATGAAATTTTTCATTCTCAAAACAAACCGAAGAGCCGCTTTCGGTTGTCGAAAATTTTGGGTGAAAGGAGCGTCGTGGTGACCGCAGCGGTGGAGCTCAAGGAGCTTATGTTGCGTGCGCCACGGCGGACGTTGGCGGTGGCGGAGAGCCTCACGGCGGGCAACGTGCAGGCGCGCGTCGCGAGTGTTGCTGGGGCTTCGGGGTATTTTCTCGGTGGCGTGACGGCGTATACCTTGGAGCAAAAAGTGGCTTGGCTAGGCGTGGATCGCGCCGCGGCGGTCGCGGTGAATTGCGTGTCGGCGGAGATCGCGGCGCAGATGGCGCGCGGGGTGAGTGAGCGCTTCGGCGCGGAGGTGGGCGTGGCGACGACCGGTTATGCGGAGGCGGCGCCGGAGCGCGGCGTGCCCGCGCCGATGGCGTGGTGGGCGGTGGCGATACGCGATGCGCGCGGAGAATTTTACGTGACGACCGGGCGGGTGGATTGGCCCGGTTGCACTCGCGTCGAGGTGCAGTCGCGGGTGGCGGAGGCGGCGTTGGCGGCCTTGGTGGCGGCGCTACGGGCGGAGCGCGTTTAACGCGTTGGCTGAGGCGCGTGGGGCGGCGGCGCGGGATTTTTTTACGTCAGCGTGTTTTGAAAAAACTCGATGACTTCGCCGTTGGGGCCTTCGCAGAAAAAGATGCGGATCGGGACAGGCGCGTGGGCGTTGGTGGTGGCGATGGTGACGTCTTTGGGCTCGGTGGTGATCTTGGCGCCGGTGGCGCGGACGCGGTCGGCGAGTTGATCGAGGTGCGCGGTGCGCAGGGCGAAGTGGATGACAGCGCCGTTGGGCGCGGGGGTGTAGGCGAGGTCTTCGAAGACTTCGAGGTAGTTGCCGTCGCCGGTGTCGAACATGGCGGCGCGGTTGGGCGCCGTGCGCCAGGTGATTTTTTCGGTGAAGCCGAGGGCGGTGACGTAGAAGGCGAGGGTGCGGTCCCAGTCGCGGGTTTTGATGCAGACGTGGTGAAAGCCGGTGATGAGGGAGCTCATAAAATTTTAAGTGAGAGGGTGGCGGGGGCACAAAAAAGGGCGGGCTTTGCGGGCCCGCCCAAAGGGAGTGCGGTGCGATCAGGGGGCGATGCTTTGGACGAGGTCCATGAGCGGCTGGACTTCGGCGGGGGCTTTGACCCAGTTGCTGTAAAGCAGCTCAGGCATGGTGTAGAGGGTGTTGTAGAGATCGGCATTATCTTCGTCGCTACGCGTGAGGTAGCCGGCTTTGACGGTCGCTCCGGCGAACACGCCGGCGTTTTTGGTGTAGGTCAAAATCGGCGCGTCGATCATTTTGTAATCGGGATTGTTGGCTTCGGCGGCTTTGGGGCCGATGACGGCCTTGGCGTCGACGCCGAGGCGGAAGCGTTGGCGGAAGAGGAGGCGGGCGGTTTGGTCGTCGGTGAGGACGTGGATGGTCTCGACGTCGCTGGCGCCGAGTTGGAGGCCGATGCTGGTTTCGCCGGCGTTGATGAGGACGGGGAGGCTCCAGCGGCCGGTGGATTGTTTCACCATGATGACGCCGTAACCGGCTTTGACGCCGAAGATGAGGCCGGCCTTGAACTGGTTAACGATGATGAGGCCCTTGGCTTTGGCGAGGACGCGGGCGGGGATCGCGGTGCGCGGGTCGCGTTGAAAATCTTGGAGGATGGCTTCGCAGGATTCGACGCGGGTCACGAGTTCGGCGCGGTCGGTTTTGGCGAGGGCGTGCGTGGGCGCGAGCACGCAGCACGCGGCGATGACCAAGGGGAGGAGTTTTTGAACAAAGATAAACGGAGACTGCATGGTGCGGGAGATAAGCATGATATGGCGGAATTGGAAAGCGCGGAGTGGCAGGGTGGCCTCAGGGGGTTAATCGAGGCCGCGGGCCGCAAGTTCGTCCTCATCCCAGCCGAAGTAGTGGCCGAGTTCGTGGAGGTAGGTGAGGCGGACTTCGTCGCGGAAGATGCGGCGGTCTGACTCGGCGTAGTCCCAGAGGTTTTCCAGGTAGAGGATAATCTGGGGCGGTTGCGGCTGGTCGTGGTTGAGGGAACTGCCGTGGGGGTCGCCGGAGAACAGGCCGAGGATGTCGTCGGGGAAGCCTTCGGCTAGAGTGTCGGCATCGGGCAAGGTTTCGTAATGAACCGGTACGGCGCAGGCTAAAGGGCGCAAGGCGGCCGGGAGGGCCCGCTGCGTGGCGGTGACCGTTTCGGCGGCGAAGGCGGTGAGTTGATCGTGGGTCACGGTGGCGCGAGGAGGGCTTTGCCCTTAAGGGCGGAGCTCGGTGGCGAGGTCGAATTTTTCGAAACGTTCACCGAGCCACCACAAGCCGCAGGCGACTTCGACGCCAAGAATGGTCAAGGCTACAAGAGTGCCAAGAACGACGGCGGCGGAGGCGCCGATCAGCCATTGCGACGCGAAGATTACGAGCGCGGCACCCAGGACGGCAGGGAAAAGGGAAAGGAGAATGACGAGAAGTTGACCGAAGACGAAGATGAGACGTTGCCCCATGACATCGATGCCGCCGCTGCGTTGACGAGTGGCTTGAAACCAGGCCGGAAAAAGCAGCGCGGCGGCGTTGGGGATGAGAAGCTGCAGTGCGAAGAGTACGGGAATAACGCCGGCGAGGCATAAGCCTGCGGTGAGACGGAAACCGGGGGTGAGCCAGGTGATTTTATCGGCCATCGGGGCCAGCGCTAGGACCAGAGCGAGGAGGTTGAGCCAGAGTAGGCCGGTGAGAATGGCGATCGGGGTGAGGATTTCGCCGAGGATGATCTGCCAGCCCGCGAGCGGGTAAGTTTTCAAAATATCAGCATGGGGCAAATCGCTGCGGAGATCTTGGCGGGCGAGTTGCGGCCCCAGCAACAGGGTGTAGGCGGAAAAAAGCGCGGTGAATGTGATGATGATATTGGCGCCGGTTTTTTGATGTTCACCTCGCACAATCCACGGCACCGCCACGCACGTGAGTAACGCGCAGCCAAGCCACACGCGGGCATGAAAATAAGGCAGCGTGCCTAATAAGTTTTTCCAGAGAAACGCCACCTCCACGCGTCCCGGTACGCGGAGGCGAAAGGGTTCGCGGCGGGCTTTGGCTTTGTCCTGCCCGAGCCGATACGTGCCGTCGCGCAGTCGCGCCAAGCGCGCGGCGCGTTTTTCGGCGTAAGCGATCGAGGCTTCTTCAAAGGAAGTTTCTTGGCGCGCGACCCAGAAATAGTGACCGATTAAAATCAGAGCGGCCGGTCCGATGGTGCGAAAAAACTCTGCGTAGTTGGCCGCCAGAAAAGGTGCGATGACGAGTTTCCCCGGGATCAGCAGTCCATGCAGCAGACCGGTGTCCAAGCAGCGCGCGAGCCAGCTAAAGAAATCGGCGGGGCCAATGTTGCCCTCGGGAAACGGTGGCGCTGCGTTTGCAATCGAGAGCGTTGAAACTAAAAGTAGGAGTGCGACCCCAGCGAGGATGAGCCAGCGGCGAACCGCTGGGTTGGCACCGTTATCGATGTGGCGATTGATCGTGAGGGCGGCGCCGGTCAAATGCAGGTTCACCGTCGTCAAGATCAGCCACCAGCCCAACACGTGCGTAAGTGCGTCACCGCCCAAAAAACTCCAACCCCGCGAAAGCAGCGTGAAAATCACCGCCGAAAAAAGAATGCGTAGCTGCGCTCCCAGCAGACGAAAATGAATCAGTCGCCGCCGGGAAATCGGCGCAGGAAAAAGAAATGCCACCTCTGCTTCCGAGAAAGGCAGTCCGGGTTTTTCTTTGGGCAGCGCCCACGTGAACAGCACGATCCCAAGCAGCACGAGCGCGCCAAAAACACTGAGTGTGGCGTTGAAATCAAAGGTCGGCGCGAGCCCCCCAGGTAGACCAGCGGGCAAGCCTGCCAGCGCTGTCGAGCCGCCAGAGAGTTGGCGAGAAAATATGAAGTAAATATAGGCGATACCGGCCACAGCGCCTAAAAAATATTTCGGCTGCTTCAGGCGTCGCAGGCGCGAGAGCGCGATGTTTTTTAACGAAGTGAGCCGCAGGTAAAGGAGAGCGCCGAGCATGGGAGTCTGTGGCGGCGATGTTTAATTTTCCGAACCGCCGGTGGCGCGGATGAAAATCTCTTCGAGGCTTACGCCGGTTTCACCTTGGGCGAATTGCGCGGAAATTTCGGCGAGAGTGCCATGCGCGATTTTTTCGCCTTTCTTTAAAATGAGCACGTGCGAGCACACTTCTTCGAGCAGGTGCAACAAATGCGAACTCAGCACAATCGCCGCACCGGCCCGCGCGCGGGACAAAATAGAATCCTTCATGCGGCGGATGCCGAGCGGATCGAGCCCCGTCAGCGGCTCGTCGAAAAACATCACGCGTGGGCCGTGCAACAATCCACAGGCGATCGCGAGTTTCTGTTTCATGCCGCGCGAGAGTTCGCCCGGCAGTTGATCGGCTTTATCGGCAATCTCCAGTTCCTCGAGAAGCGGTTGCGCGAGCGTGGCGTGATCGGCGACGCCGTAGATACGGGCGACAAAATTGAGGTGCTGGCGGACCGTGAGGTAGTCGAAGAGACGCGGCTCGTCGGGAAAAAACGCCAGCTGATGTTTGGCGCCCACGGGGTCGGCGGCGAGATCGACGCCGCCGATGTGAATCCGCCCGGCATTGGCCGGGATAATGCCGGCGAGACTGCGCAGCGTGCTCGTTTTGCCCGCGCCATTGGGCCCGACGAGGCCGAGGACTTCACCCGGTTGCACGGTAAACGACAGGTCGCGCACCGCAGTGAAAGTGCCGTAGCGCTTGGTGAGGCCGGAGACTTCAATCATGGGCGAGGACGCTGCGCGGCACGGCAGCTTTTGCAAGCTTAGTGCGACCGATGTAACTCGGCCGAGCGCGCGTCGTCTCACGGGTAACTGACCTTTCTGGTCATTATTTTAAGCTCAAAAAATCCATCCGCATGAAAACCTCCGCCCAATTATTTCTGACCTTGATCACGCTCGGCCTCACCGCCGCTTTGCCCTGCGCTCAAGCCGCTGAGAAACCCGCCAAAGCCGGTCAACGCGCCAAAGCCGCCGCCGAAGAGCACGATAAGATGCTCACGGAAAAACTGAAACTCACCGCCGAGCAGCAGGAAAAACTCGCGGCCATCCGTAAGACCCAGGCCGAGCAACTCAAAGCGGTGCGCGGCGATCGTACGAAGATGGCCGACGTTTTAAAAACCGGCCGCGAACAGGTTCGCGCGATCCTCACGCCCGAGCAGCAAAAAGAATTTGATGCCATCAAACCCGAAGGCCGTCCCGGGCGTAAGGGCAAGAAAGCTGGCGGCGAAACCTGAGGCGCTCGCACACACTTCAGGTTAGGCTCAGCGCCGCGGTTGAAACCCGCGGCGATTTTATTTTTGCCTATTAACTCGTTGGAGTGACCCAAGCGTAACTATCTCGACGGGACTGCGTCATCTTTCCTGACCGATGAGCTCGGTGCTCGCGGTTTAAAAAAACAAAAGTCCTGTTATCCAAAAAATCGTTTATTATGAAAACCTCCCTCCGCCAACTCATCACCGTCCTCGCCTTGGGCGCCGCGGTGCTCCCCGTGGTCAGCATCGCGCAAGAAGCGCCTCCGGCCGAAAAACGTGGTCCTGGTGGCCCCGGCGGTCCCGGTGGTGGCCGTGGTCGCATGACGCCCGAGCTGCAAACCGAACGCCTCAGCGAAGCGCTCGCGCTCACGGCCGAACAAAAGACCAAAATCACGGCGATCCACAAAGAACAAGCCGCCGCGATGGCCGCGATCCCCCAGGCAGAGCGGCGTGAAAAAATGCCGGAGATGATGAAGGCCACGCGCGAAAAAATCCGCGCCACGCTCACGCCTGAACAGATGAAGAAATTTGACGAAATGCCTCCAATGGGCGGCGGTCGTGGCGGCCCCGGTGGCCCTGGCGGTAAGGGCGGCGAGAAGAAACAGCCGTAATCCGTTTTGTTTTTGTAGCGCGCGGCAGCGCTCGACCGTCGCCAGCCTTCGGGCCGGCGGCGGTTTTTTGTTTTTCGGCTCGGCGGGTGGCGCACGGCGGCGCAGCGTCCGTGGATGGCGGAGCACAAACGCATCGTAATCGTGGGCGGCGGGGCAGCGGGATTTTTCGCGGCCGTCGCGGCCGCGGAGGCGTTGCAGGCGGGAGTGGTCGCAGGGACGGGCGCGGGTGGAGCGGTGACGCTGTACGAGGCGACGGCGCACTTGCTGGCCAAGGTGAGAATTTCCGGCGGCGGTCGTTGCAACGTCACGCACGCGTGTTTCGAGCCGCGCGAGCTCGTGCAGAAATATCCGCGCGGCGGGCGCGAATTGATCGGGGCGTTTTCACGCTGGCAGCCGCGCGATACGGTGGCGTGGTTTGCGGCGCGCGGCGTGACGCTCAAAACGGAGTCCGACGGGCGGATGTTTCCGGTGACGGATGATTCGGCGACGATTGTGGAATGTCTGCAACGCGCGGCCGCGGCGGCGGGCGTGCGCGTCGTGACGGGCACGGGCGTACGTACGCTGAGGCGGCGAGAGCAGGATTTTGCGCTGGAGTTGACCTCGGGCGAAACGGTCGGCGTGGATCGCGTCCTGATCGCGACCGGTGGCAACAAATCTTCGGCGGGGCTCGTGATCGCGCAGGCCGTGGGTCACACGGTGGAGCCGGCGGTGCCGTCGTTGTTTACGTTTAACATCGCGCGCGATGCGCGGCTGGAAGGACTCGCGGGCGTGGCGGTGGAGCGCGTGGAGACGAGCGTGCGCGGGACGAAATTG
>CAJAFD010000390.1 GCA_903938935.1 uncultured Opitutia bacterium | reverse complement strand
TGGTCGATCGGCCTTAAAGCTCGCTGGTTTTCGTGGACGTGTGATTGAGCCGGTCCGGCGCAAGCACCTGCAAGTGGATGAATTGATCGTGCCTGCGCTGCCAGGTTGGGTCGGCTGCGTGAGTGCCGCGCACGTACAACGTCTGGTCAATTTTACCGAGTCGATACAAGTGTCACGTGCGTTTGCACCTGAGCGAATTTACATCTCCCGAGCGTTGGCTAAGCGTCGCCACGTGGAAAACGAATCCGCGGTGACGGCTGCGCTGGCTGCTCGTGGATTTACTTGTGTGTGCCTTGAGCAACTGAGTTGGGAAGAACAAATCAGGCTGTTTCGCGGGGTGAAAATTGTCGTTGCACCGCATGGCGCCGGGCTCGCCAATTTGGTCTTCTCCCGACCGGGAACACGCGTGATTGAGTGTTGTGGTCGCGAGTATGTGAATAGTTGTTTTGCTCAATTGTCCGAAGCATGTGAGCTCGATTACACTTTGCTTGTCGCACCAGGGGAGGGGCCCTGGGGTACAAATCCGAAATCCAATCGGCTCGATTTCTCGATCGATATTGAAGCTTTGCGCGCGGTACTCGGTCCCATGTAGTTCGCTTTTAATCGGCTGGTCTTTATCCGCATTAAGTAGGCAGTTTTACCTCATCCCCATTTATGTTCTCCTCCCAATTCTGCGTCAGGACCTCGCTTCGGGTTGTTTTTTTACTCATCGCGAGTTTCGCCGCGACGCTGCTTCGGGCTGGGTTAGCGGAGGAGAAATATTTTGGCCGTTGGGCTCTGACGCTCGAGGGCGGTCGCGCGGGTTGGTTAGAGATTGTGCCTCAAAAAGGTTGGTATGATGGCTCCCTGTTATGGGTGGGAGGGAGTGTCGAACCGCTAGCGAGTGTTGCCATTGTGGAGGGCGAGTTGATGGTGACTCGTCAAAGAACAGTCACACGCAAGGGGCTGGACGGGGTCGTGCTGCGCAAGCAACAGATTACTGAAACGCTTCAGGGCCGGCTCGACGGAGATGTCCTGAAGCTCACGCGCTCCACCCTGAACAACGCCGGTACGGCCATGGAACGTGAGCCTGTCAGCGGCCGACTGATTCCAGCTTTGCCGCCGGTGCCAGATCTCTCACGGGTGCGTTGGGGGGAACCAGTGAGTTTATTAAATGGGCGCGATCTCTCCGGTTGGCGTTTGATTGAGGCTAAAGCCGAAAACGGTTGGTCGGTCTCTAATGGCACGCTTTCTAACCGGCCGACGACGCACGTCGTTGGTCAGAAGTCTCGGCGCTTGGGAAATCTGCGCACCGAGCGCGAATTTGAAGATTTCAATTTGAAGGCCGAGGTCCTCGTGCCGGCCAATAGTAACAGCGGCATTTACTTGCGCGGCATCTACGAAATTCAAATTCAAGATTCCTTCGGTAAGGCGCTCGATTCGCACAACATGGGTGCGCTTTACAGTAGAATCACTCCCTCCGTCGCGGCGGAGAAGCCGGCCTCCGAGTGGCAGATGCTAGATATAACCTTGGTCGAGCGACATCTCACCGTGGTGCTCAACGGCGTGACCATCATCGCAAATCAACCGATCGCAGGTTGCACCGGATGGGCGCTGTGGGCGGATGAATTTCGGCCCGGTCCGATTTATCTGCAAGGTGATCACGGCGCCGTCGCTTTCCGGAACTTGGTGCTAACGCCGGTCTTAAAATAATCAAAATCATGCGTGCTTTTTTTTCGTTAATGAACGTCTGCGGAGTGTTACTAGGGCTGACCTTCGGCTTGAC
>CAJAFD010000389.1 GCA_903938935.1 uncultured Opitutia bacterium | reverse complement strand
CGTTAAACTTAATTTTGGAAACAAGCTCCGTTCTCTCCATGGCGCGATGCTTGCGTGGAAGGGCCGAGCGCATATCAATGGGCGCGAATTCATGCTCTCGCGTTGGCTTATCGTTTTAGGGGCGCTGTGGATCTGGCCGTTGCGGGCGCAGACCGAGGCCTCACGTCTGGATGCTCCGGCGCCGCAGGCTTCACCTGCGTCCGAGCCCGCGCCGACGGTTCCGAAACGCGTCGTGGTTATTCCGGTGCGCGACGAAATCGCTTCGCCCGTGCTTTATATTTTACGCCGCGGATTGAAAGAAGCCATCGAGCAAAAGGCGGATGTCGTTGTGCTCGACATGAAGACGCCCGGCGGTGCGCTCGATGTGACCTTCGATATTATGGAGGCGCTCGCGAAATTTCCCGGCGAGACGGTCACGTTTGTGAACAACGAGGCGATGTCGGCGGGCGCATTTATCTCTGCGATGACGGGCGAGATCTGGTTCGCGCCCGACGGGATCATCGGCGCGGCGGCGCCGGTTTCGTCTACGGGCCAAGACGTGGACGCGACGATGAAATTGAAAATCACGAGCTACTTGAAAGCGCGGTTGCGCGCGATCTCCGAGGGTAAAGGTTACCGCGGCCAAGTGATTTCGGCGATGGTCGATGCCGACTATGAATTAAAAATCGGCGACACGGTGCTGAAGGCGAAAGGCGAGTTACTGTCGCTCACCGCGAGCGAGGCGGGCAAAACGTACGGCGAGCCGGCGCAGGCGTTGCTCGCGGCGGGCACGGCGAAGAGCGTTGATGCGTTGCTCGAGAAAAAATTTGGCGCCGGCGGATTTACGGTGAAACGACTCGAGATCACCTGGTCGGAGCGGCTGGCCGTGGTTTTAAACCGTTTGTCGCCGATGTTGCTGGGGCTTGGGTTGCTGGCGCTGTTCATCGAATTCAAGACGCCGGGCTTCGGAATTTTCGGCATCGTGGGAATCGTGTGTCTTGGCGTCGTATTTATCGGAAGTTACGTCGCAGGATTTTCCGGACATGAGCCGGTCTTGGTGTTTAGCCTCGGGCTGGTGTTGGTCGCGGTGGAATTGTTTTTCTTTCCCGGCGTGGCGATCGTCGCGGTCGCTGGCTTAGGCTTGATGCTCGGTTCGCTGGTGTGGGCGATGGCGGATCTGTGGCCGGGCGTCCCGATCAACGTGGCGTGGTCGGGCGATGTATTTGCCGAGCCGATACAAAATCTCGGGCTCGGGTTGCTAATCGCGGGTGGGCTCGGTTTGGCGTTGGCGAAATTTTTACCGAGTGGCTGGGTCTGGGATCGGCTCGTGGTCGGCTCCGTCGTGGGCGGAGCGGCCCAGGTCGCGGGCGGTGCGCCGGAGGCGGCGGGCGGCGTGGCGGCCCTGATCGGCCAGCACGGCGTGGCGGCGACGGCGTTGCGGCCGGGCGGGCAGGTGGAAATCGCGGGGCGGCGCTACGAGGCAACAGTCGCGGTGGGTGCCATCGATGCCGGCGCGGCGGTCGTGGTGTGCGGGCGTTCCGATTTCGGACTCGTGGTGGAGAAGGCTGACGTATGAACGCGGTCCTTTTACTTTTTGCCGTCGGCGTAATGTTGCTGGCGGGCGAAGTTTTCGTGCCGGGCGCGGTGCTCGGCATTATCGGCGGGCTGGCCATGGCGGTGGGTTGTGGCGTGGCATTTTTCCAGTGGGGCGCGCTGGGTGGCGCGATCGCGACGGTGACCGCGCTGGGATTTTTGGGAATCACGCTTTACCTCGAACTCGTGTGGTTGCCGAAGTCGCGGCTCGGGCGCGGCATGGTCGTGGAATCGACGGTGGATGCGACCAGTCAGCCGCCCTTGGCGCCGGCGGACATCGTAGGTAAAATGGCCGAGGCGGAAACGCCGCTCGTGCCGACGGGTTATGTGCGCGTCGAAGGGCGGCGCTATGAAGCATTTTGCCCCGCGGGGCATGTGGCGAAGGGCGCGATGTTGCGCGTCGCCAGTCAGGATAATTTTCGTCTCATCGTAACCAAAACCTAAATAACTCCATGCCTCCTCTATTCATTGCCGCGCTGATTGGCGTTCCGATCCTGATCATTGTTTTCGTCGTGTTTTCATTTTTTAATACCTGGCTCAAGGCCAAGCTCAACGGCGCGCCCGTGGGTTTTGCTAACTTGCTCGGGATGCGGCTCGGTGGCGTCCCCGTGGATCTCGTGGTCGACGCGCGCATCACGGCGGTGAAGGCCGGCATCGAGGTGTCGACGGATAAAATCTCCGCGCACTTCCTCGCAGGCGGTAACGTCGTGCCGACGGTTCAAGCCATCATCGCCGCGCAAAAAGCCGGCATCGAACTCGGTTGGGACCGCGCCTGCGCGATCGATCTCGCGACCAAGGGCTCCGGTAAATCCGTGCTCGAAGCGGTGCGCACTTCGGTTGATCCGAAGGTGATCGATTGCCCGAATCCCGAGAGCGGTCGCACGACGATCGACGGCGTCGCGAAAGACGGCATTCAGGTGAAAGTAAAAGCGCGCGTCACCGTGCGCACGCACCTCGATCGTTTCGTCGGCGGCGCGAAGGAAGAGACGATCATCGCCCGCGTCGGCGAAGGCATCGTTTCCACGATCGGCACTTCGGACAGCTACAAACACGTGCTCGAGTCGCCCGATAGCATTTCGAAAACCGTGCTCGCGCGCGGCCTCGATGTCGGCACGGCGTTTGAAATTCTTTCAATTGATATCGCGGACGTAGACGTCGGCGAAAACGTGGGCGCCAAACTCCAGGAAGCGCAGGCGGAGGCGAACAAGAGCATCGCGCAAGCGCAGGCGGAAATCCGTCGCGCCGCGGCCGTCGCCGTGGAACAAGAAATGAAGGCCCGCGTGCAAGAGATGCAGGCGAAAGTCGTCGAAGCGCAGGCGCAGGTGCCGCTCGCGATGGCCGAAGCCTTCCGCCAAGGCCGACTCGGCGTGATGGATTATTACAAAATGGAAAACGTGCAGGCCGATTCCGCGATGCGCCAAAGCATCGCGCAACCCGACGGTAAAAAATAATTTTGCTCCCGCGGCGCGAGGTGAACTCACGCCGCCTATTTATCTCCGATGAATTGGATCTCCGAACATCTGCAGCTCATTCTCGCCGTCGCGGGCGCGTTGGTGTATTGGTTGAACCAACGCCGCGAGGCTGAGGCGGCGCGCGAGGCGGAGAAAAATCCGCCGCCGGCTTCGCTCGCCGAGGCGGACGCGGATGATCCGTTTCGCGCGGAAAAAGTGCGGGAAGAAATCCGCCGCAAAATCGCGGAGCGTCGCGGTGGCGCGCCGCTGCCTGAGCCGGTGCGCGCGGAGCCGCCGTTGGTGGAGGAAAACAGATTTCCGATGCCGCCGTTGGCGCGGCCACTCGCACCGACGGATACGTTTGGCGGACCGAGCCGTCCGCTCGTGCGGCGCTCGGAAACCGTGCGGCCGGTGGAGCCTGCGCCCGCGCCGATGGCTACGACGATCGCGCCGGAAACGTACGCGGCTTCGCTCGAGCGGCAGGAACAGTTGGCGACGAAAATGCGCGAGTTGGCCGAGCAGCGCGCGCTGGTGGCGCGGAAGGCGGCAGCCGTCGCGGTGACCGATGCGGCGGTGGCGCAAAGCGCGCTGGCGGGTAACGAACTTCGCCACGATCTGCGCGATCCGCGCAGTCTGCGGCGG
>CAJAFD010000388.1 GCA_903938935.1 uncultured Opitutia bacterium | reverse complement strand
GGCACCCTCGGCGCCAAAATGGTCATCCGCGACATCTCGCGCGTCCACAACCTCGCCTACGCCGACGCCGATCGTCTCGCCAAGATGATCCCCGACGAGCTGAACATCACGCTCGAGGACGCCGTTAAAAAATCCACCGAGCTCCGCGACGAAATCGCCCGCAACCCCGTCGCCAAAAAAATCTTCGACCAAGCCCGCGTCCTCGAGGGCATGGTCCGCAACACCGGCAAACACGCCGCCGGCATTATCATCACCGACCGGCCCCTCGACGAATTCGTCCCGCTGACGCTCCAAGAAGAAGACGTCACCGTGCAGTTCGACATGAACGCCGTCGGCAAACTCGGGTTGTTGAAGATGGACTTCCTGGGCTTGAAGACGCTCACCGTCATCGCCGACGCCGTGGACAACATCCGCCGCACCGCCGACCCCAAATTCGACATCGAAGCCATCTCGCTCGAAGACGCGAAGACCTTCGCCCTGCTCAACTCCGGCCGCACAACCGGCGTCTTCCAGCTTGAATCTGGCGGCATGCAAAACCTCTGCCGGCAGATTAGCCTTTCCACGATCGACGAGATCGTCGCCCTCATCGCCCTCTACCGCCCCGGCCCGATGGAGTGGATTCCCGACTATGTCCGCGGGAAAAAAGACCCGAGCACCGTCACTTATCCGCACAAACTCCTAGAGGAAGTCTGCCGCGAGACCTACGGCATCATGGTCTACCAAGAGCAGGTCATGGAAGCCGCCAAGATCATCGCCGGCTACACCCTCGGTGGCGCCGACATGCTCCGCCGCGCCATGGGTAAAAAAGACGCCGACGCCATGGCCAAGGAACGGACCAAATTCGTCGAAGGCGCCCAGCGCGTGAACCAGATCGACGAAAAAACCGCCAACTCGATCTTCGACATCCTCAACAAATTCGCCGGCTACGGTTTCAATAAATCCCACTCAGCCGCCTACGCCATTCTCAGCTACCAGACCGGTTTCCTCAAAGCCAACTACCCGGTCCAATTCATGGCCGCCATGCTCAGCTCCGAACTGGGCAATTCCGAAAAAGTCTCCCACTTCGTCGCCGAATGCGAAGCCATGGGCCTCAAAGTCCTCGGGCCCGACGTCAACGAATCCCGCGAAATGTTCACGCCAGTCGGCGAAAAAATCCGCTTCGGTCTCGCCGGCGTCAAAGGCGTGGGCGAACTCGCCGCACAGAAAATCATCGCTGAACGCGACGCCAAAGGCCCCTACAGCTCCTTCGACGATTTCATCTCCCGCGTCGACGGCCGTGCCATCAACAAGCGCGTCCTCGAACACCTCGCTAAAACCGGCGCCTTCGATTTCAGCGGCGCCCTGCGCAAAAAAATCTTCGATAGCATCGACGGCGCCATGGCCACCGCCGCCAACAACGCCCGCGACCGCGCCGCCGGCCAACACAGTTTCATGGACATGCTCGCCGAGCCCGCCCCGGCGAAAAAAGCCCCCGCCCTCGCCTCGCGCACCGCGCTCCCCGCCGCGCCCGGCACCGCCGACCTCGAAGATTTCACCTCCGCGGAGCGCCTCATTTTCGAAAAAGAGCTCCTCGGGTTCTACGTCACCGGCCACCCGATGAACGTCTACGGCGGCATCACCGAAGCCCTCGACACGTTCGCCGTGGACGACCTTCTCAAGCAGGGCGACCGCATCGAATTCCGACTCGCCGGCATCATCAGCAACATCGTCAAACGCCTCTCCAAAAAAGATAACCGCCCCTGGGCCGCCTTCACGCTCGCCACGAAAAACGCCTCCGTGGCGCTCAATCTCTTTGCCGACGGTTACGCCGCTTACGGCGCCATCCTCGCCGAAAACGCTCCGGTGCTCGTCCTCGGCAACATCATCACCGGCACCGAGGGCCCGCGCATCAACGTCAAGGAATGCTACCCGCTCGACACCGAGGTCACGCGCTTGGTCAAAAAAGTCACTTGGCTCCTGCACCCCGCGCACCCCGAGTTGCCCGCCTTCCTGCGTCTCCTGCGCGAAACACTCAATAAACAGGTCGGCGACACGCGCGTCGAATTCGCCTTTATGTTCGAGAAACGCGTCGCGCCCCACGCCGAAGCCAGCACCGCACTCACGTGGAAACTCAACGGCGCGACCTTCCAGCAACTCCGCGCCCACCCCGCCGTCGCCGGCGTCCAACTCCAGACGCGCGCCCTCGAACTCAAGAACGACCGCAAGTGGTCGAAAAAATCTTAATCCGACTTTTGGGGAAATAACGTTTCCCCTTTGGCCCGGTTTCGTGTGTCTGGTGGTGACACATGATCGACCAGGCCCTGCTCAACCACGCCGCCGGCGTACTCAAAACCATTTCGGCCGACCAACGCGCCGACACCGCTCTGCGTTTTTACTTCGAGACGCATCGCTACCTCCAACCCCCCGCCCGTCGCGTCATCAGCCACACGGTGTTCGTCTATTTTCGCTGGCTCCAGTGGCTCGACGAAAAAGCCTCCCCGCAGAAACGCCTCGAACAAGCCGTCACCTTCCACGAGCGCTTCACCGCCGATCCGAAGTCCATCAAAGCCGAAGCCCTCGCCGCCCTCGCCGTCCCCGCTTGGTTAAAAACCGAGATGGATCTCCCCGCCGATTACCTGCGCCAGCTCCAACGCGATCCCACGCTCTGGCTCCGCGCCCGCCCCGGCCGCGCCGCCGGTCTCGCCAAATCGCTCTTCGCCGCCGAAACCACGCCGCGCGCGCCCGACGCCGTGCGCTTCACGGGCGTCTCCGATCTTTTCAAAACCGAACAATTCAAGACCGGCGAATTTGAGATTCAAGATCTCGCCTCCCAACTCGTCAGCGTCGCCGCCGCCCCCAAGCCCGGCGAAACGTGGTGGGACGCCTGCGCCGGTGAAGGCGGCAAAACCCTCCACCTCGCCGATCTCATGATGAACAAAGGCGTCGTCTGGGCCACCGACCGCAACGAAAAGCGCATCGACACCCTCAAACGCCGCGCCGCCCGCGCCAAACTTTTCAACTACCGCACCGCCTTCTGGGACGGTTCCGCCCGCCTCCCCACCAAGACCAAATTCGACGGCATCCTCCTTGATGCCCCCTGCAGCGGCATCGGCACCTGGCAACGCAACCCCCACGCGCGCTGGACCACCACCCCCACCGACGTCACCGAACTCGCCGCCACGCAGCTCGCGATGCTCAACCACCTCGCCGGCTCCCTCAAACCCGGCGGCCGCCTCGTCTATTCCGTCTGCACGCTCACCCGCAGCGAGACCACCGCCGTCACCGCCGCTTTTAGCGCCGCGCACCCCGAGCTGGAGCCGCTCCCGCTCACCGGGCTCGGTTCCCCGCACGCCGAACTCGCGCTCCTCCCGCACGAGCTCAACGCCAACGGCATGTTCATCGCCACGTG
>CAJAFD010000387.1 GCA_903938935.1 uncultured Opitutia bacterium | reverse complement strand
GCCGCGCCGGTGCGTTGCCATTGGGAGCTCACGCCTTTCAGATCGAGGCCGTCGACTTGGCGGCGGGTGGAAGCGAGTAACGTTTTCAGCTCCACAGAAAGTCCGTCGAAATCGATTTTCCGCACCTTGGAAAGAATCTCGCTCGCGCTGGCCTGAAACTCCGAAATCGCCGAAGGCACCGCCGGTACGACGACGTGCTTTAACTCCGTCGTGCGAGCATCCGCCGGGAATTCCTTGGGGTTCAAAAAATCTAGCTCGACGAACAACATGCCCGTCGCGAGCCCCAACACGCCGAGTTGGGCGCGCAGACCGTGATCGATCAGCGTCTGCAATTCGCCGCGCTCCGCGACGTTGATCAACGCGCCCTGAGTATCCGTGAGAGTATTGCGGCTGAATTCGCAGGTCACGACGACGACCGAGTGGTTTTTGCGTTCGTCGTAACGCACCGTGAGATCGGCCACGCGACCGACGCGCACGCCGCGCAACTTCACCGGGGAACCCAGATCGAGCCCGTGAATTGATTCGTCAAAATACACCACAAACCGCTGCGGCTTGGAGAAAAAATTCACGCCGCCAAAGGCCAACAACACAACAATACCGAGCGCAAACGCGCCCAGCGCAAAGGCTCCAACGATAGCGGGACTGACCTTGGTTTTCACGTGATAATGAGAAGAAGCAAAATTCGGTTAAAAGGACAGCCGGAAGCAACGATGCCACAAAACGTCACCCGCCGAGAGCGCCAAGGAAGCGTTTAGGTGTCTCATAAAATCGGCACCTTGCCCGTACCGCGCGTGAGGAATTCCTTCACGCGGGGATCGGCGCTCGTCGTGGCGAGCGTCCGCGGCGCGCCTTCGGCGATGATGCCCTGCGCCTGCTTTTCGAGCATGATGACCCGGTCGGCGATATCGTAGATCGAAGCCAATTCGTGCGACACGACCACGATCGTCGTCCCAAACATCGCCCGGATTTCCACGATCAACTCATCGAGCTTGCGCGAAGTCACGGGGTCGAGCCCCGCCGACGGTTCGTCGAAAAACAAAATCTCCGGATCAAGCGCCAGCGCTCGCGCCAAGCCTGCCCGCTTTTTCATGCCGCCCGAAATCTCCGCGGGATAATAATCTTCATAACCGCCCAACCCCACTTGCCCGAGTTTGAGCGCGGATAATTCCTCGATCTCGCGCCGCGTGAGCGACGTATATTCCTCAAGCGGCAACGCCACGTTCTGCCGCAACGTCAGCGAACTCCACAGGGCGCCGCCTTGAAAGAGCATGCCAAAATGCCGCAACTGCGCCCGGCGCGTTCCTGCATCGGCTTCCGAAAACGGCGCGCCGAGAAACCGCACGCTCCCGCCCGTCGGAGGGTTCAAACCCACGAGATGCCGCAGCAACGTGCTTTTCCCGCACCCCGATCCGCCCACGATGAAAAAAATCTCTCCGCGCGCGACGTTGAAGGTCACATCCCGCAAAATCGTCTGCTCGCCGTAGCCGCAGACCAGGCCGCTCACCTCGATCGCCGGGCCGCCGCTGCGCGTGTGATTCTGGTTCAGCGCGCTCATAGCCCGAGAATGTTAAATGCCACCGCGAAAAACGCGTCGGAAACGATGATCAACAAAATCGCCGTCACCACCGCCGAAGTCGCCGCGCGCCCCACTCCGGCCGCGCTGCGGTCCGCCTGCAAACCACGCAAACAACCCGCCAAACCGATCAACAGGCCAAACGTCAGCGCCTTGAACAACCCGGTGTTCACATCCGAAAGATCGATGATGCTCTGCGTCTCGATCCAGTACGCCGCCGGCGGAATCTGGAGCACCCCGAGCGCCACCATCATGCCGCCCAAAATCCCGACGCAGTTGGCGTACAGTGCCAGTAACGGCATCATCAAGCCGAGCGCCACGATGCGCGGCAGCACCAAAAAATCTACCGGCGAAATCCCGAGCGCCGCGAGCGCGTCGATTTCTTCGTTGGCCTTCATGTTGCCGAGCGTCGCCGCAAACGCCGCGCCGGTGCG
>CAJAFD010000386.1 GCA_903938935.1 uncultured Opitutia bacterium | reverse complement strand
GCGAGGCCGATGCCGCTCGAGCCGCCGGTGATGAGCACGTGTTGATCGCGGAGTTGCACGGGATGAAGCGAAGCGGAAAATACGCGCAGGGCGAGTCCTAGGTGTGGCTCGCGAAAAAGTTGTCGATGGAGGCTCGTTTGAATCGACCCGCTCAAAAACGGCGTATCGCGGAAAAAACAGGGTGCGCTGGGCGCTGGCTTCGCTCATGCTTATGAAACTTCGCCATGTCTTCTGCCGCCACCCCTGCCACGCCAACCTCGCCGCTGTTTAACTGGCTCGATACGCGGGCGGCGGGCGTGTTGCTGCATCCCACGGCGCTGCCGGGCGATCAAGGCATCGGCACCTTCGACGCACATGCGGTGCGGTTCCTGGATTTTTTGCAGGCGGCCGGACTTAAATATTGGCAACTCTGTCCGCTTGGGCCGACGGGCTACGGCGATTCGCCTTATCAGTCTTTTTCGGCGTTTGCCGGTAATCCTTATTTAATCGACCTCAAGGCGCTGGTCGCCGCGAAACTCCTCACGTCGGCGGAAATCGCGCCGCTCGCCGCTTTGGATGCTGATCGCGTGGACTACGGTGCGCTTTACGAAAAAAAATGGCCGCTGCTCGCGCAGGCCTTTGCGCGTTTCAAATTAGCGGGTGCGCCCGCGCTCGCGGCGGACGGGGAAACGTTCGCGGAGTTTCAAACCAAGCAGGTGGCGTGGCTTGATGGTTACGCGTTTTTCCGAGCGCTGAAGGATCACCATCGCGGCGTCGCGTGGTGGGAATGGCCGGCGGCGGTGCGTTCGTATGCGGCGGCGAAGACAACGTTGTTACGTGCGCAGCTCGCGACCGCCACGGAAGCGCACGCGTTTTACCAATATCTTTTCTTCGCCCAGTGGCGGGCGTTGCGCGCGGCGGCGGCGGTGCGCGGGATCGAGATCATCGGGGATATTCCGATTTTCGTCGCGGCGGATTCGGCCGATGTGTGGGCCAACCCTGCGTTGTTTGAGCTCGATCCGCAAACGGCGCGGCCTTTGGCGGTGGCGGGCGTGCCGCCAGATTATTTTTCCGCTGACGGCCAATTGTGGGGCAACCCGCTTTACCTGTGGTCGCGCCACGCGGCCGATGGTTATGCGTGGTGGCACGCGCGGTTGCGGGCCTCGTTTGCGTTGTGCGATGTGGTGCGCATCGACCATTTCCGCGGGTTTGACGCGTATTGGCGGATTCCGGCGAGTGCGCCGACGGCGCGCACGGGCGAATGGATCAAAGCGCCGGGACTCGATTTTTTCCGCTCGGTGCGCGCGGCGTTTCCGCAGGCGAAAATCATCGCGGAAGATCTAGGCGACCTTACGCCAAGTGTCGTGGCGTTGCGCGAGGCGACCGGTTTGCCGGGCATGGCGATCCTGCAATTTGCCTTCGGCGGGGACGACGCGAAGAACCTTTATCTGCCGCACAATCTCGTGGCCAACGCTGCGATTTATCCTGGCACGCACGACAACGATACGTCGCTCGGTTGGTACGCGACCGCCGCGGAGAAAGAGCGCGATCACGCGCGGCGTTATCTGCGCGTGGACGGCCGAGAAATCGGCTGGGATTTTATTCGCACCAGCTACGCGGCGGTGAGCCGGCTCGCGGTGGTGCCGTTGCAGGATGTGATGAGTCTCGGGAGCGCGGCGCGTTTTAATTCGCCCGGCAAGCCGCAGGGCAATTGGCAGTGGCGCTGCCGTAGCGGGCAACTTGAACAACTCATCGGCGGGGGCACGGCGGCGTATCTGAAATCGCTCGCGACGATCTATGGGCGGTAAATTTCTCGCGGCGTCGGGTAATAAATAATCAGAAGGTTTGCCGTTGAATCGGCGCGAGCCGTGCGCGTGATGGCGGGTGTTTTCTTACCCCTATGAAATTACCCCTGTTTTTGGTCGGAGTGTTTGGATGTTTGGTGACGACGAGCGGGGCCTTCGCGGCACCTGCGACTGCGCCGGTCGCGCCGTCGATTCGCGGTGAAGTCATTATCAATCGCCAGACGGCGCCTTGGGAATCGCAGCAGGTGCAGGAGCCGTGTATTTTGACGAATCCGAAGGACCCGACGCGGCTCGTGATGTTTTACTCCGGCG
>CAJAFD010000385.1 GCA_903938935.1 uncultured Opitutia bacterium | reverse complement strand
CGCAAGCGGCCGCTAAACACGATCCGCTCACGGACGAAGAGATCGACCAGCTCCGCCAACGCTCTCTCTTCGGCGTGCTCTGGATGATTGCGCCCACGATGAAACAGGATTCCCTCATCAAGGACCTCAAACTCACCGAGGCCCAACAGCTCAAAACCCGCGAACTTCTCCGCGACCGCCGCGAAAAATTCCTCGCCATCGTCGACTCCACGCCCCCGCCGAGCATCATGTTGAGCCGACTCGCGCCTGCCGCCCAGCGCCTCGCGCCGGCTCCCGCCAATAAGTGAACACCGCCCGGCCTGCCGCCGGGCTTGACGCTCCCCGCACCCCCCGCGTGAATCGCACCATGGTTCCCAGCGTGCTCATCGTCGACGACGAGAAACACACCCGCGAAGGTCTTCAGCAGGCGTTGGCCGATACCTACGACGTTTCCATCGCGGCCAGCGCCGATGAAGCGTTTAACCTCCTCGACGCCCAACCTTTTGACGTCGTCCTCACTGACCTGCGCATGCCCGGCAAGTCCGGCCTGAAAGTCATCGATAAAGCCCTCGCGCTCCCGCAGCGCCCCGCGGTCCTCATGATGACCGCCTACGGCAACATCGATACTGCCGTCGAAGCCATGAAACGCGGCGCCGTCGATTTTTTGACCAAACCGGTCAACATCGAGCGCCTCGAAGTCCTGATCCAGCGCGCCCTCAAGACGAAAACCCTCGAGATTGAGGTCCAGCAACTGCACGAGCGCCTCGACGAAAAATTTAGCTTCAGCGGCATCGTCGGCCAGTCGGCCAACCTCCTCAACGTCCTCGACCGCGTGAAACTCGTCGCGCCCTCGCGCGCCACGGTACTCATCGACGGCGAATCCGGCACGGGCAAAGAACTCATCGCTCAAGCGATCCATCAAGCCAGCCCGCGCGCGCGAGCGCCGTTTATCGCCGTCCATTGCGCCGCGCTCTCGGAAAATCTCCTCGAGAGCGAACTCTTCGGCCACGAACGCGGTGCCTTCACCGGCGCCACCGAACGCCGCATCGGCCGCTTTGAAGCCGCCGTCGGTGGCACGCTTTTCCTCGACGAGATCGGCGAGATTTCCCTCTCCACGCAGGTCAAACTCCTCCGCTTTCTCGAGACCAAAGCCATCGAGCGCGTGGGCGGCTCCAAACCCATCGACCTCGACGTCCGCCTCGTCGCCGCCACCAACCGCCAACTCGAGGCCATGGTGCGCGAAGGCAAATTCCGCGAAGACCTCTTTTTCCGGCTCAACGTCGTGCGCATCGAGCTCCCGCCCTTGCGCGCCCGCCCCGATGATATCCCCGCGCTGCTGGCGCATTACCTGAAAGTTTTCTCCGCGGAAAACGGCCACCCGCCGCTCACGCTCGAGCCCGGCGCCATCGCCACGCTCAAAGCCTACGCTTGGCCCGGCAACATCCGCGAACTCCGTAATTTTTGCGAAAATGCCGTCGTCCTCCGCCGTGGCGGCAAACTCACCGAGTACGACTTGGATCCCAAGTTCCGCGGTTTGGCTGCCTCGTCCGAGGGCGCGCGCGCGCTCGGCTCGGCGCCAACATCCGTTCCTGCGGCCAGCGGATCGGCTGGCCCGTCTCTCTCGGTAGAGGTGAATGAAAAACTCCTGTTGCGCGAAGCGTTGATCAAAGCGCGGGGTAATCGCACCAAAGCCGCCGCCTTGATGGGCGTGAGCCGCCGGACCTTGCACCGCAAGCTCACCCAATGGCCTGAGCTCGACGTCACGGATAAATAACGGGGCGCGGCGCGGTCGGATGTGGGCGAGACACGACGGGAAGTAAGTGACGGAAGCCGTTGGGCCGAGTGGAGATTGGGGTGTTTGTAAAATTGCTGTTGACGGTGACGAATCTCGGCCTACTTCTACCCCTCCAGTTTGCGGGTGTAGCTCAGTTGGTAGAGCACTTCCTTGCCAAGGAAGATGTCGAGAGTTCGAGTCTCTTCGCCCGCTCCATTTTAAGATAAGCCTCAGTTAACGAAAACGTTAGCTGGGGCTTTTTTGTTTTAGCGCTGAAAAAGTGAGAACAAAAATGGCCTAAATTGAGAAGAAGACGCCTTATGATACATACGACGCAGGCGACTTTTTTCAATCTTGTGGATCGAGGGTTGTCCCCGCGACTCTAGAAAATCGCGCCGTCCAGCAAGCCTTGTACAAATTTATATGATCCTCGGATCGATCAGTTGATCTGATCCTGAGTGCGTAGTTTTGAGTAGACTGTAAACGAATACGAGGCTTCTAACGTTCATGGGCGCATCTTCGAAATCGCCTCGCCTCGGGCCGGCCTTTTCATCTTTTTACGTTAGTAGTACCCCCTCAATTTTCTCGTGAGTGACGCAAGGTTCCCCTCCGTTTCCGTCCCCGACGATCAGTCGGTGCAGGCGCGTGAGCACTGGTTTGAGCACGAGGTGCGTCCGCTTGAGCCGGCTCTCCGGGCCTTCTTGAATCGTAGGTTTCCGACGTTGGTGGATCAGGACGACGTAGTCCAGGAGTCGTTTCTCAAGACCTTTCTCGCGTGGCAGCGGGGGCGCCTCACTTCAGTGCGGGGGTTTCTTTTCACGGTAGCTGGCAACGCGACGATCAGTCTTTTTCGCCGCCAAAAGTACTTAGTCGCATTGCCGGTAAACGAACTGTCGGCTGGGCGCGTTATCGAAGATGATGTCAACGTGGTTGAAAACGTTTGCAGCCGGGAGGAGTTGGCTCTCATCGCCACGGCGATCGCCGATTTGCCCGAGCGTTGCCGCCAGGTGGCGGTGCTTCGTCTTTTGAGGGGCTGCGATTGCGGGGACATCGCCCGTGAGTTGGGTATTTCGGAGCAGACCGTGCGTGTGCAACTCTCGCGGGCAATGAAGAAATGCACCCACTATTTTCGAGAGCGCGGCCTGTCAAAGGAGGGCAAACGATGAGCGCGCCGATTCCCTTTCCCAGCGATCAATCGGCGGCGGATTCCGCACGGATTGAAACAACTGCAGCGGATTGGTTATCGCGGAGTGAGGCCGGTTTGTCCGTGGACGAACAGGCCGAGTTCAGACGCTGGCTACTCGCCGATCCTCGTCATACTGCGATCGTCGAGGAGATCCAAGCTGCGTGGCACCGACTAAAAAAGCCGCGTTTTACTGGGCAGGCGGATTCGGTCATTCGAGCGGTTGAAGCCCGGGTGAATCGGCAGGCCCAAAGGTTTCGCCGGCGGGTGTTCACCGGTGCGATGGCGGCATCGTTGGCCGTGGCTGCGACTGTGGCGGTGATGTTCTTTTCGCGTCAGCCCTCCACGGTTGCGCGCGATCGCGCGATGCCATCGGTCTTGGTCAAACCGGAACGCCTGACGCTAGCGGATGGTTCGGTGGTCGAACTTAACACCGTTGCCGAGATCGCGGTCGATTTTTCCGCGGAGCTTCGGTCCGTTCGGTTGGTCCGAGGCGAAGCTCACTTTTCGGTCACTAAGGATCCCAGTCGTCCCTTTGTCGTCTCCGCTGGCGCTGTGACGGTGCGCGCTGTGGGGACGGAGTTTGCCGTGCAATTCTCCCCCGCGGGGGTCGGAGTATTAGTGACCGAAGGCCGAGTGGCGGTGGTACGAATCGCGGCACCTCACGCAGGGTTGCCCACCACCGCTGATTTGCTGACCCCCTCTACGGCTGAAGCGGCTGTGACCTACCTTGATGCGGGCACCCGACTAACAGTGCCGGCGGCTTCCGCACCGTTGGAACCTGTCCGATTGACGTCCTCCGAAACCCAGGCCGCCCTCGCCTGGCGGGGGATGCGCGTCGAGTTCGTCGATACTCCGCTCACAGAGGCCGTAGCCCTCTTCAACCGCCAAAACCGAGTGCAACTCGCCTTGGGTGCGGCTGAACTCGGGACTATTCGCATCAGCGGTTTTTTCTGGGCGGACGACCCAGAAGGATTCTCGCGGTTGGTCGAGGCCAGCGCTGGCTTGCGCGCAGATCGATCGGCACCTGATCGTATTACGTTTTCGCGCGGATCGCTGCCTAATGGGCTGCCTGCGGCCGGCCATTATCCGGACCTGCCGCACGATTTCGGCGGACGTATTTGGCGATTTTTATCGAATCCTGAGGATGTCTGTAAACGAAACAGCCGGCTGTCGCGTTTAGCTTTTATATCGCACCCTCAATGCTGAGGGTGGGGCAACCCCTCCCACCATGAACCCTGTTCTACTCATCTGCTCCCGCGTGTGGCTACAATATCGCGTTTTTTTCCTGCTTATCGCCCTGCTTGGCCTGGGGCCAAGGATCAGTGCCGCGACTGACGGCGACACCAAGTCGTTCTCACTCACCGCGGGCTCTGCGCCGCAGACGCTCAAGCAATTTGCCGAGCAATCCGGCCGCGGCGTCGTCTTTGTCACCGAGGTTGTGAAAGACGTACGCACCAATTCGGTGCAAGGGGAACTTTCCCCCGCCGCTGCCTTGCGGCAGTTGCTCGCGGGCACCGTCCTCATCTCTGAAGAGGATGGGAAGACCGGAGCCTTCGCCGTGCGAAAGGCAGCGGCCGACCCAAAAGGCGCAAGGGCGGCGCCGTTCGATAAAAGCAATAGCAGTCCCGCCCGCAGTACAGAAACTGGCAGAGATAATCCCGTCATCGAGCTCTCGCCGTTCGTCATCGACGTCTCCAAGGAGACCGGCTGGGTCGCCACCCAGACGCTCGGTGGTTCGCGCATGAAGACCGACTTCAAGGACCTCGCTCAGCCGCTCGAGGTCATGACCATGGATTTTATGCGCGACCTTGGCGTGAATAGCTTCGAGCAGGCGCTCATCTACTCCACCAACGTCGAGGGCCGCGACGAGTTCGTTGACGAAGGCTTCCATTCGGTGGGCGTGGCCCAGTTGAAGACGGTCAATCGCGTACGCGGTCTCATCGGCGCCACCCTTTCGCGCAATTTCTTCGAGGCCGGCATGCCAAGCGACAATTACAACCTCGATCGCATCACCATCGCCCGTGGCCCCAACGCTATCCTCTTTGGCCTCGGTAGCCCGTCCGGTATCGTCGACGTCAGTCTCCAACGAGCAGATCTCCTGCGCCGCAGCATATCGACCGAACTCCAATATAGCTCCGAAGACTCTCGCCGCTCGGTGCTAAATTTCAACCAGCCGATTTTTAAGGGAAAACTCGCCCTGCGCACCGCCTTCCTCTCCGAGGAATCTCAGACCTTTTCCAAGCCCAACCTCGACCGGCAGGACCGTTATTACGGGGCGATCACCGCTCAGCCCTTCAAGTACACCACGATTTCCGTGCACGGAGAGAAAGTGGAGCGCTTTAACAACCGCGCCGCGCGCATCACCCCCATCGACAATATCTCGCTTTGGGAGAATGCTAGCTCCGCGCCCGGTGGTTTCTACTCGTCCAACCGCCCGCTCTTCGACAACCGTGTGACCGGCTCGAGCAACCCCAATAATTTTAACCTCGGCAACGCCGCCAGCAACCCGATCTTCGGCCGTCTGAGCAACGCCTTAGTCTGGGTCTTCAACGCCGGCGCCAACCTCGAGGGCACCTTTGGGAGTCGTGAAAACACGGTCGAGGCCCGCCAGCCAACGGGCATCCCCGCCGCGCTCAATCCCTATGACCCGCTCGACCGCCTGTCCTTCACTTTGGGCGACGAACGCGTGACCTCTTTCGACACCAACCTCGCCGGCATGAGCCGCGGGCAAAAGCAGCGCTCCGATCTCTATAACGTCTTCGTTGAACAACGCCTCGCACCCGATCTGCACCTTGAGCTCGCCTACAACAAAGAAGACCTCGATGTGATCTCCGCCGATTCTGGTTTCGGCGGCAATTTTGTCTACGTCGACGCCAACCGCTACCTCCCCAACGGCACCACGCTTAATCCCAACGCCGGCCGCTACTACATCGAGCGACAGGCCATCGGAGGCTTTACCTCGGAAAATCGCGAGGACTGGCGCGCCACGCTTTCCTACGAATTCGATTTCGGCCGTCGTTTTGACTCCAACTTTGTCCTGAAATGGCTAGGACGAAACCGCCTCGCCCTGCTTGGCTCCGGCTCCGAGTTCAAGAGCCTAGGCATGCAGATCAATCGCGGCATCCTAGATCAAACCCCCTCCGTCCCTGGCAGCACCTTTCCCACCGGCTCCTTCGGCTCGCCCACCGGAACCGGCACGCGGAACTGGGCCTCAGACAACTCGCGCACTGTCCGGACGCGTTTCTATCTCGGCGGGCCCGCCGGAAACCACGCGTTCCATCCGTTCGGTGATCTGTTTGGCACATGGCGCTTTACCGATGCCGCCGGCCGACCCATGGGCGCCTATCTTTTCGATTCTCCCTATAAAAACAGCGAGGGATGGAAACTCGTCCGGAACCCCAACGGCGCTGAGGGCTCGCTCACCTCCGTACAGACGCAGATGTTCGCATGGCAGGACTACCTCCTAAAAGATCGCCTCGTTTTACTCTACGGCTACCGTAAGGACACCGCCAAGAGTGCCTCGATTGACCCGCGCTATCTTGTGCGCGATTGGAGCGGCTTGGTCCCGAGCGCTGAGGTCGCGGGCTTTGGCGCCTGGGGCGCCAGCCAGTCGGGCGTCACTCGCACTTACGGCGCGGTGTTCCACGTTACCCCTTGGGCTTCGCTCACGTATAATCGTTCCGATACGTTCCAACCCAACATCGGCCGGTTCGATCCGTTCGGCCGCGACTATCCCGGTGCCACCGGGTTGGCCGATGATGCCGGCCTCTCGCTCGGCTTCTTCGACGGCAAACTCATTGCCCGCGCCAGCTATTTTACCAACACGGCCGGCCCCACCCGCGCCGATAACCAGGGCTTCAACGATCCATTGCGCGATCAGCTCTTTACGGTCGACAACGCCATGCGTAACCTCGACCCACAGTTGCCCGTTATCGGTGCCGGCACCGGTGGCTTCCGCGAAAAGGGTCAAGCCAACTATCTAGTCATGTTCGATAGCAAGGCCAAGGGCTACGAACTCGACCTAAGCTGGCTGCCTAATCGCAACTGGAGCTTCAAGGCTAACGCTGCGACTCAGGAATCAAAGGAGTCCAACATCGGCACCCCCTGGTTCGATTGGATTGCCGCACGCCTGCCGGTCTGGCAGTCGCTCAAAGTCCCCGAGGGCGGAAAAACCAACCCCCGCGACGTCGACGGCAATGGCACCATCGGCACTTGGACCTGGGCCACCGCGCCGTTCGACGGCACCAACTCTGCCTCGAAATCGTTCGAGCGCTACTACGCCGAGGAAATCGGCAACTCCGTCGCTTTCATCCGAGCCGTCGATGGCCGCGACCGGAGTCAGGGCCGGGATCTGCGCTGGAATTTTATTGCCGACTATAAGTTTACTGAGGGTCTCCTCCGCGGGCTCGGCGCCAACCTCGCGTTCCGTTACCGTGCAGCGCCGAATCTCGGCTACGGCCTGAAAAAATTACCCAACGGAACCTCCGCCTTCGACCTAGACAAGAAATTTGAGGGTAAGGACGAGTTCAAAACCGACCTCGGACTTAACTACCGCGGCTCCGCGAAGTATTTTGGTGGCGTCAAATACCGCGTGCAGCTCAACGTACGTAATTTGCTCGAGCCTGATAAAATAGTGCCCTCCCGTGTGCTCTCCACCGGCCAGTATATCGCCTGGGCCCGTGTGGAGCCGCGGCTATATGTGTTCACGGTGGGCTTCGATCTTTAGCTAGCACGAGTTGGACCTCGGGGCACGCCCGCCTCATATCGCTTCCGACGTCTTTTCCGCTTCCCGCCGCCAACCCCCCGCAAAATTCAGTTTCCAGCCAGCCGCAGCCCCAAAAATCGGGTGCTGACCGGAAAAAAAGAAACTGGGTCAACGTAGTATCGCAACGACTAGTAAACGTAGTTTCTTGAGAGCGATGCCCATCCACCAACCGAAGCGCAATCCCATGAAATCCCTCCTCTCCTGGCTGGCAGCCCTCGCGTTCGTTTGCGGCCAAGCCCTTGTCGCCGCCCAACCCAACATCGTCATCATCTTCATGGACGACCTAGGCTACGGTGATCTCGGCAGCTTCGGCTCAAAGACGATTCGCACACCGCACCTTGATCGCCTCGCGCAGGAGGGCCGCCGGTTCACCAGTTTTTTGGTGGCTTCGTCGGTTTGCACGCCGTCGCGGGCGGCCCTCCTCACCGGCTGTTATCCGAAACGTGTGGGCTTGCACAAAGGGGTGCTATTTCCAAGTTCAACTACGGGTTTGAACCCCGCTGAGCACACCATCGCCGATCACTTGAGACAGCAGGGCTACGCCACGGCGGCATTTGGTAAGTGGCATCTTGGCCATCACCCCGAGGTGCTCCCGACTGCAAACGGTTTCGACCGCTACTACGGCATCCCCTACTCGAACGACATGAACCACCCCGACAACAAGGGAAAGCCTCCGGACGGAACAGCAGGGATGGATGCGTTGTGGAACGACCCCGAGTCCACCTTGACGAAGTGGCGTACACCCCTGTTGGAAGACGACAAGATTGTGGAACTACCGGTGGATCAGCGCACCATCACCCGCCGCTGCACGGATCGAGCCCTCAGCTTTATCGCGGATAACCAGAAGCGCCCTTTTTTCCTCTACCTGCCTTACTCGATGCCGCATATCCCGCTTTATGTGCCCGATGATGTCCGCGACCCCGATCCTCAGCGCGCCTACATCAACACCATCGAGCATATCGACACCGAGTTGGGTCGCATCTTCACCCTGTTGCGCGAACGTAAACTCGCGGACAACACCTATGTCATCTTCACCTCCGACAACGGGCCTTGGCTGAGCTTCGAGCACCATGGCGGCTCCGCCGGCAGGCTGCGCGCAGGAAAAATGAGCACGTTCGAAGGGGGCTTCCGCGTGCCTTGCATCATGTGGGCGCCCGGACGCATCCCCGCTGGCACCGAGTGCCACGCACTTGCCTCCACTATTGACCTGCTCCCCACCATCGCTGCCATCATCGGTACTCCGCTGCTCCCCGATCGCGTCATCGATGGCATGGACATCACCGCGCTACTGAAAGGCACCGCCGAGTCCGTGCGCCAAGAGTTCCTCTACTACTCCCGAAACGGACGCATCGATGGCATTCGCAAGGGCGATTGGAAGTTGCTGGAGACTATTAAAGCTACCAGGAACCCACAAGAGGCGGCTCCGAACCCGGATGTGATGCTCTATAATTTGGCCGCTGATGTGGCCGAGAAGAACAACTTGGCCGCCGAGCGGCCGGAGATCGTCGCGCAACTCCGCCAGCGTATGCACGAGTTGGATGCAGCGCTGGAAACGGGAGCAAGGCCGGCGTGGAAGAAAACCGGAACGTGATAATTAGCAGCCCTCGCGTTCGTTTGCGGCCAAGCCCTTGTCGCGCCTTGCCCTACCGCTGTCGTTTCTTTCCCATACTCGCGCGCTTTGTTAAGGTTGCGCTTGTCCTTACCTCCCTCGCGCAAGCGCAGTCATTGCTCCCACCGGAGCGCGTGCCGCTCGATTCGCTCGCCGCATTTCGCCCCGCGGCCGCCAATTGGCAGCTCGCCGGCGGCCTTGCCGGCAATCCTCGTCACGACAAAAAGCTCTTGGCTGTCTCCGGTATAGCCACGGCGGCGACGCCGTCCGCGCGGCCCAACGTTCTGCTGCTGCTCGTCGATGACCTGAAGCCCGCGATCGGCGCCTACGGCGACCGCACAGCCATCACGCCTCACCTCGACCGCCTCGTCGCGCGCGG
>CAJAFD010000384.1 GCA_903938935.1 uncultured Opitutia bacterium | reverse complement strand
TAACTGCAACCCGCGCAGCAGAAGCCCGACTCCACCATCCGCGCATCGATTAACGGCGCACCACAATGTCGGCACATCGGCTTGCCTCGCGCCGCCGCGACCACGGGGGCGGCAGCTACTGGCGAGGCGATCGGCTCGGAGCTTAGGGCCACATTCATCTTCAAAAACAGATTAGCGACGAGGGATCGGGGCCGGCGAAACCGAGCGTGGCCCGCAGCCGCCAAGCCACGACGACCGCCGCCGTCAACGCGAGCACGGTGCGCGTGCGCGCCAGCCAGAGCGGCGATAATTGAGCGCGCACCCATTGAAACTGACTTTGCGCGAGCCACAGCAACGGCACGGTACCGAGCCCAAACGCGATCATGAACTCGACCCCGCGCAACACCGAGCCCGACAAGGTCGCTAGGGCGATGAGGAAATAAAGGGGCCCACAGGGCAGCAAAGGGGTGGCGAGTCCGAGCGCCGCGGCGGCTTGATTCCGCGGCCGTGTCCTCAGCCAGCCTTGCAAACGCAAAATCCAGCGCCCCAGTCCAGGAATTCGCGGCATGAAGCGATCCCAACGCAGCGCCAGCGCGATGAAAAAAACCACCGTGATCCAGGGCAGCCAGCGCAGGGCAGACTGCGAGATCCAGGTGAGCGGTACGCGGCCGAGACCGCCGGCCAAGGCTCCGAGCAACGCATAGCTCGTGAGTCGCGCAACATGATAGACGGTGCTCACAGTCTGGGCGTCGGCGCGATCGCCGCGCACGGGCATGAGCGAGCAGGCCAACGGTCCGCACATGCCAGCACAATGGAGACTGGTCACTAATCCAGCCACGAGTGCAGCGGACGGCGAATTGATGGCAGCGAATTCCATACGCTCAACGCGCCGTGGCGAGCGGCACCTCGGCGACCTTGTGCTGAGCGGCGAATGTGATCCAGCTAACCCACACGGCGATTTGCAGCGCAAAGACAGCGACCACGATCCAGATCAGCCGAGTATTTTTGGAATCAGAAGGACTTGGGATATTTGTGCTCACGTTTGCCGTCTTTTTCTTCAAAGGAGAGTTTCGCGTCGGGACCGAGAAATTCGACATTACGCTCGAGGTGAAACCGCGCGGCTTCATCTTCCACTTGTATTTCGAAAATAAAAGGGCCGTGGTAATTTTTTTTCGGCAACTGGAGCACCAGAGGTTGCACCGTTTCTGAAAGCGCGGGAACCACAAAGACCTTAGTGAGGCCCGTCTGCTGCAGACCGGCCGGAGCTCGATTTAAATGCAAGACGTAGCGCACGGCTTGGTTCCGTTTGTTGACGACGCGCACGAGGAACTGATTGCGCACAAAACCCTCACTCACGATGTAGGGCGCGCCCGTCATGCGCGTGATGCCTAGATTGGCCGGCCGAATCGTGGAAATAGCCCAAAGCGCGACGCTCGCGCCCGCCGCGAGGAGTGCGCCGTAAAGAAATGTACGCGGGCGCAACCAACGCGTGATGTTACCGGCAAACGCCGCCTGCGAATCGTAGCGAATGAGACCCGCGGGACGTTTGAGTTTGGTCATAACCGCGTCGCACGCATCGATACACGCGGTGCAACCGATGCACTCCATCTGGAGGCCTTGCCGGATATCGATACCCGTCGGGCAAACGTGCACGCAACGATTGCAAGAAACGCAATCACCCGCGCCTGGCGTGCCCGGCTTACCGCGCGGTTCGCCACGTTGCGCATCGTAGCCGACCACCAGCGAATGACTGTCGATCAACGCCGATTGCAGGCGCCCGTAAGGACAAATGACGATGCAAAGTTGCTCCCGAAACCACGCGAAGTTGAAATAGAGTCCGCCCGTGTACACCGCCATGAAACCAAACGCCGCCCAGTGCTCCGCCGGTGCTTCTTTCATCATCGCCCAGACCGCGGGCAACGACACAAAATAGGCGAAAAACAAGTGAGTGATCACCGCTGAAACCAGCACGTACAGCGTGTGTTTCAGAAGCCGTTTGAAAAATTTGGCGGCGTTTAACGGCGCTTCCCTCAAGGCGCGACGTTGCACTGCGTCGCCGTCAATCCAGCGCTCAATCCGGCGATAAACGTGATCCAGAAACACAGTGTGCGGGCACGCCCAACCACACCAGATGCGCCCGAGCAAAGCCGTGATAAAAAACAGCGAGAAGCCGAGGCCCGTGATCAGAAAAAAAATCAGCCACAAATCTTGCGCGGCAAAGGTGAGACCAAAGAGATGGAAATGGCGCTCGTTGAGATCGAGAAAAACCGCCGGGTAACCGTTGATTTTGATCCACGGCAAAGAGAGGTAAAAGACGATCAGAAACGCCGCCGACCACTGCCGCGCCCGCGCGAATCGTCCCTGCGCGTCGGCCGGATACAAAAAAGCCCGGGAGCCATCATCGCGGATCGTGGTGACAGAATCTCGGTTGGGTTGGAGTGGAGGCAGCGACATTAATTATTTCGGTGCTTGAGGAATCCACGCAGCTTGCACCTCGATGGGTTCACCTTCTTGGTGAAAACTCAGAATGTAGGCGACCGCTTCAGCGGATTTTTTGGCGCCAATCACGGGAACCCACGCGGGCATACCTTTCGCGAGGATGCCCTTTTCCAAAGTCGCATAAATTTCCTTGGGCGTACCACCGTGAATCCAGAGTCGGTCCACGAGATTGGGGCCGATGGCTCCGGTCAGTTTCTCTGTGTGGCAACTCGCGCACAGCGTGTTGAACGTAATGCGGCCAGCCTCAACCATGACGGGATTCCGACTCATTTTCCAGAGGCTGGTGTTGTCCGTGATGGGTGCGGCGGCAAGTCGCGCAGCCTCGATTTTGGTCATCTCGCGCGTCACTTCTTCGGGGCCGTCAAGACCGACATGAAACCATTGAAAATAGGCCCAATATCCGACCCAGAAGAGGATCGCGCCGTAGAGCGTCATCAGCCACCAGTTGGGGAGGCGTTTGTCGAATTCCTGGATGCCGTCAAAGGAATGGTGACGGAGCGTTTCGTCTTCAGGCGGTGGGATCGGTGTCATGGCGAGCAGAAGGAGTGGGCGTGGTGAAGGGCAGATTTTCGAAATGCGCGAGTTGGGCGCGTTTCATGCGCAAGGCGCGCCAACTGATGGAGGCGAAAATGGACACAGCGGTGATGAACGCCACGAGGGTAAACAAGGTGGCGGAGTCGTCAAAAATGAGGCGGCGGAACATAGAGAAAAATCTCGGTTGAGTGCGTGTTGAAGTATGAGCGGTTTAACGCGCGGCACGGGATGACGGGGCCACGGTCTCGTATTTTCCGAGCTTCTGGAGATAGGCGATGAGGGCGACGATCTGCTTGTCGGGCGCGATCACTCCGCCGGCCGTTTTCAGATCTTCCACGATGGCTTTGGCTTGTTGGTTAACGTCGGCCGTGATCTGCGCATCGGTCCACGCGGGATAAGGCACACCCAGCTGGCGTTGCACGGCGATTTTCCCGGGGAGTGCCGCGACATCCGTGGGGCTGGTGAACAGCCAAGGATAGTTGGGCATGTTGGATCCGACGGAAATGGCGCGCGGATCTTCCATGTGGCGCAGGTGCCAGATGTTGGGATATTTCGAGCCGACACGGGCCAGATCTGGACCGGTGCGTTTGGAACCCCATTGAAATGGATGGTCGTAAATGGATTCACCGAGGCGCGAGTAATCACCATAGCGGAGCACGTCAGGCACGAGCGTGCGGATCATCTGCGAGTGACAATTATAACAGCCTTCGCTCACAAAAATATCGCGCCCGGCGAGTTCGAGCGGCGTGTAAGGCAGCTGGCGGCGGTCTTCGACGTTGGCCGCGCGATTCACCAGCACGGTCGGGATGATTTGCACCAGTCCGCCGACCGCGACCGCGATGACGACGAGAATCGTAAAAGGCGCGGAGTTAACGAGGAGGCGATCATACCACGTGGCCCATTTTTTACCGCGCGACTCGAAGTGCGCGTAGGCCAACACGACGCAGAGCAATAGGCCGAACATTCCAGCGATGCTCAAAATATCGCCGCCAAACATCCACGCGCAGGAGAAACCCACGCCTAAAATCGAGAAGGCCACCGGGGGATTAAGAAACGTACCGACCAACGTGATTTTGTCTTCGTGGGCGATGACACCTTCGTCGGCGAACACTTCGATGGTGCCATTGACGGGCCGAGCCGTGGCGATGGTTTTCCAGAGATTATAAATGAGCAGAAACCAACCCACGAGATACAGTGAACCCCCGATCACGCGCATCAACATCATCGGGCGGATCGTGTTGAGCGTATCCAGAAAGTTCGGATACGCCAAGACCGTGCCGTTCTCGGTCGTGGCATTGAGCATGACGCCTTGGGTGATCCCGCTCGTCCACATCGCGCCGACGTAGAGGAGAATACCGACTGTACCGAGCCAGAAGTGCAGATTGGCGAGGGCAACCGAATGCAACGGCCGACTCCATAGCCGGGGGAGTAGCCAATAAATCATGCCGGCCGCCATGAACCCGTTCCAGCCGAGCGTGCCGCCGTGGACATGACCGATGATCCAATCGGTGTAGTGGCCGAGGGCGTTGACCGATTTGATCGAAAGCAACGGCCCTTCGAAGGTACACATGCCGTAAAACGTGACGGCGGCGGCGAAAAACTTGAGCACGGGATCCGTCCGGAGTTTGTCCCAGGCGCCGCGGAGGGTAAGAAGCCCGTTGAGCATGCCGCCCCACGATGGGGCCCAGAGCATCAGCGAAAACGTCATACCGAGGTTCTGCAGCCAGCCGGGCAAAGCGCTGTTCAACAGATGATGCGGACCAGCCCAAATATAAACAAAGACGAGCGACCAAAAATGAATCACCGACAACCGATACGAATACACCGGACGCTCTGCCGCTTTCGGCAGAAAATAATACATCACGCCGAGAATAGGCGTAGTGAGAAAAAACGCGACGGCGTTGTGCCCGTACCACCATTGGACGAGCGCATCCTGCACGCCGCCGAAGACCGGATAACTGTGAAGCCAACTCGTGGGAATCGAGAGATGATTTACGATGTAGAGCATCGCCACCGTGATGATCGTCGCGATGTAAAACCAGATCGCCACGTAGAGGCTCGGCTCCCGGCGCTTCGCCAGCGTCCAAAAAAAGTTAACGGCAAACACCACCCAAATCAAAGTCACGGCGATGTTGATCGGCCAGATGAGCTCCGCGTATTCCTTGCCGCGCGAGAATCCCAAGGGGAGCGTGATCGCCGCCGCCACAATGATGAGCTGCCAACCCCAGAAATGAAGCTGGGAGAGAAAATCGCTCGCCAACCGAGCCTTCACGAGACGCTGCGTCGAATAATAGATGCCGGCGAACATCATGTTGCCCACAAACGCAAAAATCACGGCGTTGGTGTGCAGTGGACGCAGTCGCCCAAACGTAAGCCAAGGGAGATTAAAGTTTACCTGCCAGTAATTGAGCTGCGCAGCGACGAGCGTGCCGACCACCATGCCCACGGCGCCCCAAATCACGGAGGCGAGAAGGAATTGGCGAACGACCTTGTCGTTGAATTCGATGGTTATTTTTTGGTCGGACATGGCGAAAAATTAATCGGTTGAATGAAATTCAGGTGTGATCGGCCGGGCGCTTGAGACACCCCGCGCACGGGGCGTGACGACCGCTACGACATCCGCAGTCGGCGGCATCGGTCGTTAAAGCCGCATTATGGTCGTGGTCTGACTCGGACGTTAAATGTTTAGATTCCGTCAGGTGCGGAGTCTCTTCCGCCAAGGGCAGCAACGAATCGCGCTCGGCGCTACTGATGCCGCTACGGGCATGTTCTCGCAGGAAAAAAATAATGAACGTGAAAACCAAACCGAGACTGATCGTAAGCGTGAGTGGCACGACAGACATGAGGGATATCACTTAGGTGAAATTTTCTGGATTATTGAGTCGCACGCTTCGGCGTACGTGCTCGCGCTTTGGCGGCGGCCTTGGCGAAGCCCTGGTGATGACGCAGCAACTCACGCGCGTGCAGCCAGTCATCAAGCTCACGGCCTTCTTGGCATCCGCCCGCCTGCCAGAGCATGTAAGCTTGATGTTGAATTTGAGCTTCGGTCGGTTCGGCTGAGGCGATGGCGTGAGAGGCGTTGATTTTCATGGGTTGGCGGTTGGTGTGGCTTTAAATATAACCACCTGAACGCAATCAGTCTGTGCAGGCCTTGGCTGAGACTGTGCATATTTTGTCCGAGATTGATTTTACCGAGACAAAGTATGCTCATCCTTTGGCAACGCGCGCGGAGTCAGCCGGCGACCAAGTTGCTAGTCTCTCGTGATGCAGGGACAATTGGTTCAAGCGCTGCTTCATCGTCGGACGCAAATCTGCGCCCGGTGGACCACGCTTCTGCATATTGAGCGCGCGAACACCGCTCTGGCCCACCCTGACACGTTGATCCACTTGTTGGATTGGACCTTCGACTCGATCATCCAAGCGCTGGAACCAACCTCCAACCGCAAGACCCTCGCAGCAGCGCTGGCGAGCGGCGCACGTCCGGATTGTCCCTGTGGCCGTAATCCCTACCTCTATTTTTTTATCGCGGGCGAACAAGCGTGGCTCGAAGCGCTGGTGTTTACCCAAGTAGCCATGCCTAAAATCGAGGCCATGGCGCGAGATCAAGCGATGGCTGAATTATTAAACGTCGTCCGCATGTTAGCGCGGACCGAGGTCGAGGCTTTTTGCTCAGTCTGCCAATATCGTAACGCTGCGCTGAGTATAAAAGCCGCGAAAATCGCAGCGCTCGCTTAAACCTCGTTAAGACCTCGACGTGTTATGCACGTGATCGCGGTAAACCGAGGGAGATTCTCCGGCAATCCGCAGGAAAACTCGGTTGAACTGCGACAACGATTGAAACCCGGCTTCATATGCGGCCTCACTCACGCGTTTGTGCGGATTGAGCAGCAGGTTTTTCACTTTCTCCACCCGAACTCGGGCCAGATAATCGGTAAACGTCATGCCCGTGGCCTTTTTGAAAGTTTTGCAGAAATAAAATGCACTCATGTTTACCGCCCCGGCCACGTCTTTGAGGGCGATTTCCTCCGTTTGGTGCTCGGCGATGTAAATCCGAGCGCGCGTCACAGCGGGGGCCTCGCTCGAGCTTTGCCGCACGCTGAGTTGGTTGCTCACCGCGGCGAGATGCTGCGCGAAAATCGTGAGCAACCGCAGGATGGACTCGTATTGTTTTTTCGAGACAACGCGCGTCTGAAAATACGCCTCTTCCAATCGTTTAAGATCCACTTCAGACCCCCATTGGACGAGTTGCCGAGTCGTCTTGGCGAATTCGGTTTTGGACGGCTGATGCAACAAAATCTGACCGGTTTGTAAAAAGGCCACGAGGTTTTCGCCCACGCGCACCGGTACAGCAGAATCACACAGGCCCGCAAAGCACTTGAGCGTTTTCGGCTCCAACTTCGCCTCTTCCTCCACTTTTTTCTGCAATTGCAGACATGCCGCGCACGATTTGTTGCTCTGAGCCAGCAACGCACAAAACGGCGCCTGCTTCGGATCTTTGTGATGCGGCAAATCAAACGCCTCGATCGGACGCAGGTTAATCGGTAAGCCCGTGGTCTCCCGAAAGGCCTGCTCATAATCCTTAAAAATATCCGAGCGACGGAGCTGCTCCACCACGGATC
>CAJAFD010000383.1 GCA_903938935.1 uncultured Opitutia bacterium | reverse complement strand
CGCGTGCGACGCGGTGTTCGCGGCTAAACCTCGGATCAACTCCGAGTCCGGCGTGGCTGTCGTGCGGCGGCTTTGCGTTTCTTAGGTTTCACCCCAGTCGACGGCTCGGGCGTGGACGTGGGCGCGCTCGCGGGCGAGGGCGCGGTGGAGGCGACGGCGTCGAGGTCGGTGAAGTCGTTGATGATGCCTTCGTGCGGGCGGTCCTGTTTGTAGATTTGCAGGATGCGCGCGTGTTCGTAGTCGGTGGTGGGAAAAATCTGCGCGGGCTCGCCGGGGAGGAAAATCCCCGTGTAGGAGCGTTGGCGATCAACCATGCGACGGATGACAATCATGCGGCACGAAAGCGCGATGGGCGCATTTAGCGAGGGCGGGGTCGAAAAAAATGGCGACGGTTGGACCGGCTTCAGCTCCAGTTGAAATTAAAGCTGATGCTGATGCGTTCGTCGTCGACGCGGTTGGCGGCGACTTCGTGCCGTAGCCAGCTTTCGAAGAGGATGACGTTGCCGGCTTCGGCGGGGTAAGTGACGTGCGCGCGGTGGCTGGGTTTGCAGTCGGTGCGGCGGGGCGGGGCCGCCATGAAGCGCTCGAGCCGAGGGTCTTCAAATTTCAGACCGGAGCAGCCGGGCGGCGTGGCGACATAGTAAGTGCCGCTGATGAACGCGAGCGGGTGCAAGTGGAGCGAATGCGCCGCGGTGGGCGGCATGATGTTCACCCAGCAATCGGTCATGCGAATGGTGCAACCGCGCAGGTCGAACTCGAGCGTGCGGGCGTAATCGCGGGCGTGGCGGAGCAATTTTTTCTCGAGCCCGGCGAACGTGCTCGAGAAACGGTGGAGCTCGTTCATCGAGGCGTAGCTGGTGTAACCGCCAGGGTAGTTTTTGGCGGACCATTTGCGCCCCGCCGCGTCGTAGTCGCGGAGGTTGCGGCATTCGTCGATCAACTCGGCGTTGAATTTGGCGAGACCAGCGGCTTGAAGCGGCTCACAATAAATCTCAGTGGGAAACCAGGTGCGAACGGGCATGGGAAGAGTGAGCGCGAGGAGCCGCGGGCGAGTGGGATCAACGCACGCCGCCCATGAGTTTTTTGACCCACGGCACGAGAGCGAGCAAGGCGAGGGTGCAACCGCCGACGATTAGGGCTTGGTGGAGGAAGAAATCCGCGAGCTGGGCCGGGTTGTCGCTTTTGAATTCACCGGCGAGCACGCCCGCGAGCTTGTTGCCGAGCGCGGCGGCGAGGAACCAGATGCCCATGACGAGGCCGAGGAGGCGCGCCGGGGCGAGTTTCGTCATCGTCGAAAGTCCGACGGGGCTGAGCAGCATTTCGCCGCACGTCTGGAGGAAGAACAGCGATACGAGCCACATCGGCCCGATCTTGCCCTCGGCGGTGAGCTTCGCGGCGGGCACCATAAGAGCGAAGGACAACGAGACGCACAGCAGGCCGAGCACGAATTTCATCGGACTGGAAGGTTGCCTCGAGCCGAGGCTGATCCAAAGGACCGCGAAGATCGGGGCGAGCATGATGACCCAGATCGAGTTCACCGATTGCCACCAGGAAGACGGGAAGGCGGAGCCGAAGATTTCATTGCGCGTGAGACGATCCGCGAAGAGCGAAATCGTGGAACCGGTTTGCTCAAAAATCGCCCAGAAAATTTCTGCCGCGAAAAAGAACACCAGAATCGCGGCCATGCGTTTGCTGTCCTGTTCAGGGCGTAGCGCGAAGAAAATAATCGCCGCAATCTGCAACGCGAATAACGCGTAAACGATCACCGGATAGGTGTCGCTCGCCTTCATGGCCGTGATGAGCACCGCCGAACCGAGAACAACGAGCCCGAGTCGGCCCCACGGACGGCCGCCATCACTGTCTGGAGCAGGGGCGGCGCCGACGTGGGCGAGCCGGTGGCCTTGCACCACATAAACAACGAGCCCGAGTGCCATACCCACACCGGCCGCGGCAAAACCCCAATGCCAGCTGTGCATGGGATTGAAACCCCACGCCGAGAGCTGAGCTTTCCAGCTGTCGCTCTGGGCAAGGTAGCCCGTGACCAGCGGCGCGGCAAACGCACCGAGGTTGATGCCCATGTAAAAAATCGTGAAGCCGGCATCGCGGCGGTCGTCGTCGGGTCGGTAGAGACTACCGACCATGGTGGAAATGTTGGGCTTGAGCAGGCCCGTGCCGAGAGCGACGAGCACGAGGCCGGCGTAAAACGTCGAGATCGAGTTAAACGCCATCGTGAAGTGACCCGTGGCGATGATGATGCCGCCCACGAACACCGCGCGGCGTGCACCGATGAAGTTGTCTGCGATGAAACCGCCGAGAATCGAGAGCAAGTAGACGCTCATTGTGTACGTGCCGTAAACGGCTGAGGCGTCTTTGACCTCATAACCGAGACCGCCCTCTGCGGCCGTTTTCGTCATGAATAAAATCAACAACGCGCGCATGCCGTAGTAGCTGAAACGCTCCCACATCTCGGCAAGAAACAGGGTGGTAAGTCCGCTGGGGTGGCCGCCGATCCCGCCCGTATCGAGCTTTGTGGCAGTGCTTGGGGTAGAGGGTGAGGTCATATTTTGAAACGGCGAGCGTGGCGCTCGCGGCCGCCACGGCAAAGCTGAAATCGAGCCGGTCGCACCTTGAACGTTTGGGCTCAGGTGCGAACTTGGGGCTGCAAGATAAGTGCGCTCGTTTAAAAAGCCGCTGTCCCTCGCCGCCATTTTGGTTTAAGCCCAAGTTCTTCCACGCATGAAAGCCTCCGATTTTTTCAGCCTGCCGGCCTCACTCTCGGTGTTCGCGTCGCACTTTCCCGCCGAAGTCGCCCCGTGGGAATGGTTGAAACGCATCGCGCCGGCCCTCGCCGCGCAGGATTTCTCGCAACCGCAGGCGACGCGTCCGCCTGGCGTGCACGTTGAGGGCAATGTCTACATTCACCCGTCGGTAAAACTTCCGGCCTACGCCACGATCATCGGGCCGGCGTGGATCGGGGCAGCAACTGAGATTCGGCCCGGTGCTTATATTCGCGGCAATGTAATCGTCGGCGCCCACTGCGTGTTGGGCAACGCCTGTGAATTTAAAAACGCTCTCCTCCTCGATCACGCCCAAGTGCCGCATTTCAGCTACGTCGGCGACTCGATCATCGGCAACCATGCGCACCTCGGCGCCGGTGCGATTTGTTCCAACCTGCGGCTCGACCAGAAGCCGGTCATCGTGCGCACGCCCGAGACGGTCTATGAAACCGGCCTGCGCAAATTTGGCGCCATCCTCGGCGATGCGGCCGAGGTCGGTTGCAACGCCGTCCTCAACCCCGGCACGGTCCTCGGTCAGCGCGCGCTCGTGATGCCCACCGTGGCTTTTGCCGGTTATCTTCCTCCTGCCACGATCGCCAAATCCCGCGGCGGCGTGACCCACCTCCCGCGGCGGGATTGACGCCGCGGCGCCGCCTCCCCGAAGCTCCGCTTTTTTCATGCGCACACTCACCGGCATCACGCCCTCGGGCACGCTCCATATCGGGAATTATTTCGGCGCGATGCGACCCGCCATCGACGCGCAGACGCGTGGCGACTGTTTCTATTTCATCGCCGATTACCACTCGATGACGACCGTCACCGATCCGGTGGAGCGCCGCAAAAACACCCT
>CAJAFD010000382.1 GCA_903938935.1 uncultured Opitutia bacterium | reverse complement strand
TCGAGCGTCGCGGGCGATTCGTCGGCGAAGTTGGTGAGATCGGGCACGCTCGTCTGCATGCGAAACGCCATCTCGTATTGAGCGATGCGGTTGAGCGTCTCGGGATCGCCGTGGCGCGCCTGCGCGTGGTGGTTGAACTTGGCGAGACCATCGAGCATCGCGCGACGCGTGCTGGCATCGACGCCGTTGGGGTTTTCCAAGAACAACACCGGGTCGCCCTGGGCGCGCAGCGCGACGCCGTTGTGCCCGCCAGGGAGAAACCCGCTGCTCCACATGCGCGTGAACAACGCCTGCGCGGAGACCTTGGAAGAAAATTTCGGCGTGAGCACGACGAAGGCCGGCAAGTCGTTGTTCTCGCTGCCGAGGCCGTAGGAGATCCACGAGCCGATGCTGGCTTTGCCGGGGATTTCGCTGCCGGTCATGAGAAACGTGCAGGCCGGATCGTGGTTGATGGCGTTGGTGTGGACGGAGCGCACGATGGCGATGTCGTCCACGAGCTTCGCGGTCCACGGGAGCAAATCGCTGACCCACGCGCCGCTGCGGCCGTGTTGCGCGAATTTAAAAATCGAAGGCGCGACGGGAAACTTGGCCTGCCCGCTCGTCATCGTCGTGATGCGCTGGCCGGCGCGGATCGAGTCGGGCAGCTCGACGTTGAACTGCGACTGGAGGCCGGGCTTGTAGTCAAACGTGTCGAGCTGCGAAGGCCCGCCGTTCATGTGCAGGTAAATGACGCGCTTCGCCTTGGGCGCGAAATGCGGCAAGCCCGGCAACGCCGGATGAATGCGCGCACCGGCCTCCGCCGTGACGGCGCCGCGCAAGCGAGGCGCGAGCAAGTTGAGGGCGACGCCACCCATGGCGAGCCCAGCGCCGGCGAAAAATTGCCGGCGCGTGAGTTGGTTCAAGTAATCGTGGCAGGGATTCATGGCGGGCTCAGTTGCGGGTGACGACTTCGTCGAGATTGAGGATGAGATTGGCGACCAAGGTCCACGCGGCGATTTCGGGGGCAGGCTGCGCGGCGGCGGCTTTGCTTTCGCCGTTGGTGAGGATTTTAGCCGCGGCCGATGGATCGGCGGCGTAGTGCGTGCGGTGCGTGGCGAGGGCTTCGGCGAGTAAGGCGCGCTCGGTACGATCGGGAGCGCGGGCCGTCACCGAGCGAAACGCGAGCGCGAGGCGCTGGGCGTCGTCGCCCGGCTGCGCGAGGAGACGCACGGCGAAGGCGCGCGCGGCCTCGAAGTGTTGCACGTCGTTCATGAGCGCGAGGGCTTGGAGCGGTGTGTTGGAGCGACCGCGGACGACGCAGAGGTTTTCGCGCGAAGGCGCATCGAAGGTTGAGATCGAAGGAGCGGGCGCGGTGCGTTTCCAAAACGTGTAGAGGCTGCGGCGATACAAGGCGTCGCCGTGGTCTTGGACGTAGGTCTTCGTGTTGCTGCCGCCGAAAGCGACGGGTTCCCAGATATTGATCGGTTGGTAAGGCCGCACGGGCGCGCCGCCGATTTGCGGACGCAGCAGGCCGCTGACGGCGAGGGCTTGATCGCGGAGCACTTCGCCGTCGAGGCGGAGACGCGGACCGCGAGCGAGGAGTTTATTGGCGGGATCGAGTTCGAGGAGCGCGGGATCGACGAGGGAATCTTGTCGATACGTGCGCGACGTCACGATGAGGCGGACGAGGTGTTTTACATCCCAGCCGCTCGACATGAATTCGCTCGCGAGCCAGTCGAGCAATTCGGGGTGCGTGGGTGGATCGCCCTGCGCGCCGAAATCGCCCGGCGTGCGCACGAGCCCGGCGCCGAGGAGTTGTTGCCAAAAACGATTCACCGTCACGCGCGAGGGCAGAGGATTTTTCGGGTCGACGAGCCAGCGCGCGAGATCGAGTCGGCTGGCGCGCGGGCCACTCGCGACGAGCGGCGGCAGAAACGCCGGCGTGGCCGGTTGGACGCGTTCGCCGGGTTTGTCGTACTGGCCGCGGATGAGGATGTGCGCGGGGAGCGGCTCGGGGAGCTCGCGCGCGATCAATGAGGCATCGAGGGTGAGTTCGTAGTGAACCTGCTCAGCGAGGAGGCGACGCACGGCGTGGACTTCGGGCTCCAGCGCGCCCCGCGTCGGGCCGTAGATGTAGTCGCGATAAAAATTTTCGAGCCGCTTTTTCTCGGCGTCGTTTTGCTGGGTCGAGGAAAGACCGAGGAGGAAAACGATGTCGTTGGGCAACGGCACCGTGGTGACATCCCGGGCATTCGACTGCATGAAGCGCACCCACGCGCTCTTGGTGAGGAGCGGATCGTCGAGGGCCTTGGCACTCGTGCACGTCGTGCCCGCGTGATCCCACCACGCCGCGCCATCGCTTTGAGTGAGCCGCAGACCGCGGTAAGACTTTTTACTCGCGAGACCGGCGGCGAGCGCGGGAATCTCCAGTCGCGCGTAAGCTCCGGCCACTGGCATCGGCCCCACGACGACGTCGCCGTCGGCCGCTGGGCGCAGCGCAGCGGGATCACCCCAGACGTAGCGCTTGGTTTTTTCAGCCGAGACAAATTCAAGACTCACCGCGCGCGGCGACCGGGCGGGATCGGCGTTAACGTGCACGAACGCGACCGCCTCTTGATTGACCACGAGCGGAGTTTCGCCCGTGGCAAACGTGAAGACCCGCTCATTCACCGCGCCCTCGAGGCGCAAGGCGCGTTGGCCGCCGACCACGGGGACGGCCGGACCGGAGCGCCATTCGCCGGCGGGCGCGGGCGCACCAAAATTCGCCGCCACCGGCATATCGCCATCCTCGGCCCAAACGACTTCGTAGGTAATCGGCGCGGGCTCGGATTTTTTATCCGGTTTATCCGCGGAGGCGTTGTTGGGCGTCGCGGGTTTTTCGGCGACGGCGACGGGAGCAGGCAACGTCATCGGCAACGTCTGGGCCCGCGCGGAGAGCGCCGCCTGCAACGGCGGCAGTTCGCGGGCGATCGCCTCGATGCGCGCTTGTTGCTCGGCGTTGGCGAGCAGAACGATCGGGCCGGGCTTGGGGATGTTTCCATCCCAACAACGGTCGGCGAGGCCTTTGAAGAACGCGCCGAACTCGTAGTATTCGCGCTGGGTGAGCGGATCGAATTTGTGGTCGTGACACGATGCACAGTTAGCCGTGAGGCCGAGCCACACGGCAGCGGTGGTGTCGGCGCGGTCCCCGGTGTTGCGCGCCTCAGCTTCGGCTTCGATGGCGCCACCTTCGGAAGTCGTGAGATGCGAGCGGTTGTAGCCGGTCGCGACGAGTTGATCGATGCGTGGCTGCGGGAGCAGATCGCCGGCGAGTTGTTCGAGGGTGAATTGGTCGTAGGATAAATTGCGGTTAAAGGCGGACACGACCCAATCGCGGTAAGGCCAGAGGTTGCGGACGTTGTCGAGGTGGAGGCCGTGGGTGTCGGCGTAGCGCACGACGTCGAGCCAGTAGCGAGCGAAGTGTTCGCCGTAGCGCGGCGAGGCGAGCAGACGCGTGACGACGCGGTCGTAGGCATCGGGCGCGCGGTCGGCGAGAAACGCATCCACTTCCTGCGGCGTGGGCGGTAGGCCCGTGAGATCGAGCGTGAGACGGCGCAGCAACACCTCGCGCGAAGCCTCGGGCGCGAGCTTGAGTTTTTTATCGGCGAGCTTGGCGCCGATGAAGCGATCAATCGCAGCGTCTTTGGTTTTCGCGCCGCCGGCGGCCTTGGGCAATTCGGGACGCGTGACGGGTGCGTAAGCCCAGTGGTTTTGATAGACGGCGCCTTGCTCGATCCAGCGCTTGATCAAGGCGCGTTGCTCGGGCTTGAGCGGGAGCTTGTGCGAGTCGGGCGGCGGCATGACTTCTTCAGGGTCGTCGCTCAAGATACGTTGCCACGCTTCTGATTGGGCAAGGTCGCCGGGCGCAAAGGCGCGAATACCGTCACGCGACGCAAGCGCCTCGGCGCCTTGATCGAGACGGAGTTTGGCTTTGCGGTGGCCGGCATCGGCGCCGTGGCAGGCGAAACAGTTGTCCGCGAGAATGGGCCGGATGTGCTCGTTGAACGAAATGTTTTCCTGCGCCCCAGCCACGCCCGCGGCAGTCGCGGTGGCCACTGCGAAACTCAAAACTAAAATGGGGCGAAGCGAAGGCACGGGGTTAAACATAGAATTATAAAGCGGGAAACAGTTCATGGTGCACGGCGCTAATTGAGGCGGCGATGTGATCGGCGTCCTCAATGGTGTAGAGCCAGCCGAGCGGAATGGCGACGAAGCGCCGCGTGAGTTGCTCCGTGCGCGGGAAATCTTCGGCGCGGTAACCGGGCGCGGGCCAGGGTTCGAGTCCACGAAACGGTGACGCACCGGGCGCATGGGCGCGGCCGTTCTTCACGTAATCGCGGTGGTACTGCGGATAAGTGCCGGTGCGTTGACC
>CAJAFD010000381.1 GCA_903938935.1 uncultured Opitutia bacterium | reverse complement strand
GCCCGTGGATGAAATCATGCGGGAGCGTGAAGCCCCGCGCGCGACGGCGCCGGCACTCGAAAGTGACGCTGAGAAAAATGATGAACGTCGCCCTGCCGCCCGACCGCGCGGTGGCTCGAACGGGCGTAGCGGGCCGCGTCTCTCGGGCGGCATGCTCGGACGTGAGTATCGCTCGACTTATCGCGCTCAACTCTCAGGCACCGAGCGGATCGTCGCAGGAAAATTCGACGGACACGTGCCGCCGGGTGCGGCGGTTGTGCCGATCTCGGTCGAAGAGGGTTTTTTGAAAAATCTGCAACTCGCACTCGGCGACGAGATCGAGTGGGACGTGCAAGGCGTGCCCGTGCGCACCAAGGTCACAAGCGTGCGGGCCGTCGAGTGGCGGCGTCTCGAATCCAATTTTTTCGTGGTGTTTCCCGAAGGTGCGATCGAGGCGGCGCCGAAGACGTTTGTGGCGGCGCTGCGCACGGCGAATCCGGCGGCGTCTGCGCAGACGCAACGCGCCCTCGTTGCCGCGTTTCCTAATATCTCGGCCATCGATCTCGCGCTGATTTTGCAGGCGCTCGACAGCATCTTTTCGAAGGTAGCGTTTGTGATCCAGTTCATGGCGCTCTTCACGGTGTTCACCGGCGTGATCGTACTCGTGGGCGCGGTGCTCAACGGCCGTTATCAACGCATCCGTGAGACCGTTTTGCTCCGCACGCTCGGCGCGACGCGGCGCCAACTCGTGCAAATCCAACTCGTGGAATACTCGATTCTCGGAGTGCTGGCGGCGATGGTGGGTGGCGGGTTGTCGGTCGCGGGTAATGCCTTGCTCGCGCATTTTGTGTTCAAGATCGCCCCCGTGGCGCCGCCTTTGCTCATCCTTGGCGCGGTCGCAGCGGCGGCGGCGGTGACGGTGATCACGGGTTTGGTGACGGGGCGCGGCGTCACGGATTATCCGCCGTTGGAAATCTTGCGCCAGGAAACTTGAGGGCGGGCGGGATTTTTTCCGATCGTGATATTTAGCTCGGAGCCAACCGCTGCGCCCTGCAATTTCAGGGGATGCGCTCCGTCGTTACCTTTCATTACACGCTCCGCGATCCTTCCGGCCAGGTGCTCGATACTTCGAGCGGCGCTGCGCCCGTCACTTACCTCGAAGGGGCCGGGCAAATCATCGACGGGCTCGACGAGCAATTGCGCGGCGCGGCGGCGGGTTCGAAGACCCGCGTCACCGTGCTGGCAGCGAAAGCCTATGGCGAACGCGATCCCGCCCAAGTACAGCGCATCAAACGCTCGCAGTTGCCCGTCGAGGGCGAACTCCACGTGGGCGATCAATTCCAGACGGACAGTGATCAATTCGCTCCGGTCGTCACCATCGCCGGCATCGATGGCGATGAAGTGTTATTGGATGCGAATCATCCGTTGGCCGGAGTGGACCTGACGTTTGACGTCGAGATCTTATCGGTGCGCGCCGCGACCGAAACGGAGCTCAGTCACGGTCACGCGCACGGACCGGATGGGCACGCTTGCGGCTAAAGCGCGGTGTGGTCGCGGGCCCGCGCGGTGTAAGCGATGCATTGCGCGCCGGTTCGGTTTGTCGGTTGATCTCGGCAGACCCTATGTTTTTTTCGATTTAGAAATTCCATGAAAACTCTTGGCATCGATATCGGCGGTTCGGCACTCAAAGGCGCGATCGTGGACACCACGACGGGCAAACTGCTTTCGGAGCGGTTTCGTATCGATACGCCCGATACGCTCACGCCCAAAGAAATGGCCGGCGCGGTCAAAGCGATGACGCAGCATTTTAAGTGGAAAGGCCACGTGGGCATCGGCTTCCCGGGCGTGATCCAAGGCTCGACGATTTGGACCTCGGCCAATCTCGACAAAAAATTCATCGGTTGCGACGGCGCGAAGCTCTTCGGCCAAGCGACAGGTTGCCGGATCGCCATGATCAACGACGCAGCCGCGGCCGGTGCGGCCGAGATGCGCTACGGCGCGGGACGCGGCTTCATGGGCAAGGCGTTGCTCCTCACGCTCGGCACGGGCGTGGGTTCCTGTTTTTCTTATCAAGGGGTCATCACGGCGATGGAGCTCGGACATTTTCCATGGGGCAAACACGGTAAGTCGGCGGAAAAATTTCTCGCGGCCTCGGTACTCGAACAAAAGAAGCTGTCTTGGAAAGAGTGGGGTGGCCGCTTGCGCGATTACGTGGCGATTCTCGAGAAATTACTTTGGCCGGAGATGATCATCGTCGGCGGCGGCGTGAGCGCGGATCACGCAAAATTTTTCAAATACATCAAACCGCGCGCGCAGCTCGTGCCGGCAGAATTTTTGAACAACGCCGGCATCGTCGGCGCGGCGCTCTGGGCGGCGGAGAAAAAGTGACGGTTGGTCGGTCTGGGCGGGAAAATCTCTTCCCAATTTCACTAGGGGTGAGCTAACGTTCGCGCTCGACCTTATGTTGTCCGTCGCACCCAAACTTCGTCCCGTCCTCGATCCCGAATTTTTGCCGGCGGCGCTCTGGCAACGTGCCTATCGCGCGCTGGTGGCCAAGGATCCCGGCGCGCGGCCGTTCGCGGTCGTACTCGAGCGTAAAGACGGTTCGGTGTTTCGTCATGAAAGCCGCGTGTTGGCGGCGAATCATCCGGCGGCGGCACTCTCGCTGACGTACGCCGAACGGCTTCTTAAGTTTTTGCTGTGGATGAAGGGCGGCCCTCGCGTGCTCGTCGCCGGGGCTGACGAAATCGCGTCGGCGCTCGCGAAGATTTACGCACCGAGCGGGGCGCGCGCTTTTGATTGTGAATTCATGGGCGTGAAAATTTTTGATCACGCATTTTCGGTCGAAGCTGTGGCTTGGGAAAATCTACCCGAGACCCGCGAGACGAGTTTGCCGATGGGCCGAAATCTCGACGGTTGTCGGATCGGTTTCGACCTCGGGGGGAGCGACCGGAAGGCCTCGGCGCTGATTGATGGCGAAGTGGTTTTTTCGGAGGAAATCGCTTGGGATCCTTATTTCCAAAAAGATCCGACGTATCACATCGAGGGCGTGCATGATTCCTTGAAACGCGCAGCGGCTCATCTGCCGCGGGTGGACGCGATCGGCGGAAGCGCGGCGGGAGTTTATGTGAACAACGAAGTGCGCGCGGCGTCGTTGTTTCGCGGCGTGTCATCGATCGATTTTGAACACCATATCCGCCGGATGTTTTTTACGTTGCAGGAGCGTTGGGGTGGGGTGCCGTTTGAAGTCGTGAACGATGGTGAAGTCACCGCGCTCGCGGGTGCGATGTCGATGAATGACAACGCGGTGCTGGGCGTTTCGATGGGCACGAGTCAGGCGGGTGGTTACGTGACGCCGGCGGGCAATATTACGCCGTGGCTCAACGAGCTCGCGTTTGCGCCGATTGATTATCGGCCGGATGCGCCCCGCGACGAGTGGTCGGGCGACATCGGTTGTGGCGTGCAATATTTTTCGCAACAAGGCGTGGGCCGGCTGGCGGCGCGAGCGGGTTTTGATTTTCCGGCGACGTTGCCATTGCCCGAGCAATTGATCGCGGTGCAGACGGCGATGAAGGCCGGCGATACGCGTGCGCGCGCGATTTACGAGAGCATCGGCGTGTGCTTTGGCTATGCGATCGCGCACTATGCGGATTTTTACGAAGTGCGAAATCTGCTCGTGCTCGGGCGGGTGACTTCAGGTGAAGGCGGAGAAATTATTTTGGAACGAGCGGGCGCGGTCTTGCGCGTAGAGTTTCCGGATTTGGCGGAAACGATCCAGCTGCGTACGCCGGATGAGAAAAATAAACGTCATGGTCAGGCGACGGCGGCGGCGAGTTTGCCGACGCGGCGCGCCGCGCGATGAAGGCGCCCGGCGCAGCGGCGGACGTGTTGATCGTGGGTCAAGGGGTCGCGGGAACGTTGCTGGCTTGGGAGTGCGAGCGGGCCGGCATTCCGTTTACGTTGGCGGCAGGCGACGAGGATGCGCCGGCGATGGTTTCGCGGGTGGCCGCGGGTATCATCAATCCTGTGACAGGACAGAGGTTGGTAAAAAGTTGGCGCATCGACACGGCGTTGCCGATGGCGAGGGCGGCGTATCGCGAGATCGAGTCGGCTTGGGGCGTGAAGGTCTGGCGCGAAATGCGGGTGCGCCGGATTTTTCAGAACGAGCGCGAGCGCCGTACGGGGGTGGAGAAGACGGCGCGAGGGGAGCTGGCGCCGTATGTGGTCTCGGCGGAGACGGACGGACTTTGGATCGAAGGTGCGGCGCGCGTCGATCTGCCGGAGTTGTTAGCAGCGGCGCAGGAGCATTGGACGCGGGCGGGGCGTTGGCGAAGGGAGACGGTGGATATCGTGGCGGAAACTACGCGGTATAATCTGGTGGTAGATTGCCGCGGCTTGGCCGGTGCGCTGGATCCCGTGTGGTCGAGGGTGCCGTGGGAATTTTCCAAGGGTGAGACCTTGGAGTTGGCGGTGGCGGATTTGCCCGCGGATATCATTCGCAATTCGGGTCATTGGCTTTTGCCGGTGGCGCCAGGAGCCGCTTGGTGCGGGGCGACGCATATACCGGGAGTGGTGGACGCGACGCCGACGGTTGATGCGCGTCAGATCCTCGAAGGCAGCGCCG
>CAJAFD010000380.1 GCA_903938935.1 uncultured Opitutia bacterium | reverse complement strand
ATGGGGCAACGTGTCGCCCCTTGGGGAATGGGCCGGGGAACGTGGGCGATGCGGGCGGGTAGGATGGGTGGGGCGATGCCGTCGATGACGCCGCAGGTTTACCCCATGCGGGGAGCGGGTGCGGCCAAACGGCGCGGCCGGCGTAAAATGAACGGGCGAGTGGCAGCAAAGCGGCGCTCATGACACCACCTTAGTTTGCGCTCGGGCGGCAAAATGAAAGCCCGCAAAATAACTGAAATTAGGTACGAGCGCTTGGGGCGCGGGGCGGTAGAGGGTTAACCGCCGTCGCTTGAATCACGAGCGAAAGCTAAAAACTTACTTTTAACCCAATTTATTTAGGCAACGTATAATGAATATAATCAGTTATGTCATAAAATCGTACGGGACGCATAAATATGGCGTGACGGGCACGGAGTCTACGGCAAGTTTCTGGTTATAAAATATGAAAACGATTCCAGACACACGCTCAAGCCGCTGGCGCGCGAAGGGGTTTCGAGGGGTGTGGAGGGTGGGGTGATTTCCCGGTTTTAGAGTTTTTAACCTTTTTTTATCATATTCATGAAAATCGTCATTATGGAGTCTTCCGTCATGTTGCGGGAGTTTATCGTGCAAGCGTGCACGAAGCAGCGCCCCCACGAGGTCGTCGGCATCACCGATTGCGGCAAAACCGCGTTGGGGATGGTGCGAGAGTTGAAGCCGGACTTGGTGATCATCGCCCTGACCTTAAAAGACCGGGATGGTCTGGCGGTAGTGGAGGAGATATTGTGGGAACGGCCCGCGCCGCGGGTGTTGATCGCGAGTGTGAAACTGGATGCTGTGACGGTTTTCCGCGTGGAAATGCTGAAGGTGCACGGTTTTTTTGATAAGAAAACAGGCACGGTGGCTGATTTCTGTGCGGCGCTGGATGAGTTGGCGCTGGGGCGGCGTTATTTTTCGCCGTCGTTTCTCACGGCCAAGGCGGCGCGGCACGCGAACCCCGAGTCGTTTGAGAAAATCCTGTCGCCGGCGGAGCAGCGGGTGCTGGCGCTCGTAGGGGAAGGCTTGAGCGATCAGGAAATCGGGGATCGGTTGGGCATCACGGCGGCGACGGCGCAGAAACACCGGAGCCGATTGCTCAAAAAACTTCATATCACCGGCAGCCCGAAGCTCGTGGCCTATGCGCTGCGGCACGGCTTCACGCGGGCCGAGGCCGACGGGAAATCGTCGGAGCAGTGAACGGTCCGCGCGGCCGGCGCGCGGGGCCGTACGGGCAAAAAAAAGCGGCATCCGGGGTGACCGGATGCCGCGAGGGCGCTGGAGTTGAACTCCGTCGGTTTAGAAGAACTTGTATTCGACGCTGAGCGTGAAGGCGCGACCGCGTGGATCGGCGATACGCGGCTCCCAGCTGCTGCCGGCACCGGTGTTGGTGTCGTAGGAGATGGAGAACGGAGGATCTTCGTTGAGGATATTTTTGATACCGGCGATGAGCGTGAAGTCTTTGTTGAGACGGTAGGTCAGGCTGCCGTTGTAGGTGACGTATTCATCGACCTTGGTCTTGTAGTCGGGCGCGTAGGGCAGGTAGGTGCCGTTGGCGATGCCGGGTGGGACGTAGTCGAGGTAACCGGCGCGGAAGACTTGGGTGAGACGACCGGACCATTTGCCCTTACGATAGGAAACGGAGGTGGTGTATTTCCACTTCAAGCCGATGTCGCTGGCGCGGGTGAAACGGCCGACCTCGCTCGTGCCGAAAGGCGCGGAGGCGATGAGGCGGGATTTCTTTTCGAGGAGCTGGGAGACGTTGGCATCGACGACGAACTTGCCGCCCCAGAAGCCGAATTCGCCGCGACCGTTATACTCGAGGCCCTTGGTGATCGTTTCACCGGCGTTGAGCGGACGCACATCGATGCGACTGATCGGGGTGTTGGCGCCGCCGGTGCGGATGATGCGATCAGGGAAGAGTTGGTAATTCTGGAGGATGATCGAAGTGCCGAGGGATTGAATGGTGCCGGTGCGGTTGACCGACCACCAGTCGACGCCGAAGGTGATGTTCTTCAAAGGCGAGAGCACGATGCCGACGGACTTCATCTTGGCCTCTTCGGGCTTCAGATCGGCTTTGCCGCCATTGATCGTGTAGAGGCTGTTGGCCGGGATCGCGGTGTTGGTGGCCGGGTCCACGAGATCGACGCCCGCGTAGATGGATTCGTAGGACGGGTCGAACTGT
>CAJAFD010000379.1 GCA_903938935.1 uncultured Opitutia bacterium | reverse complement strand
GTATCACTAATCGCCGTTTCATCGCGGGTTTGTAGGTCCGTTTCGAGTTGGCGCGTGTAATAGGGACTGTTGCGCGAAATCAAAATTAACGTGCGAGGCTTGAGTGGGTCTGGAAATGCGTTGGCGGCAAAGCGCAGAAACTGTTCGCGCGATCCTTCGGCTAATTGCCACTGGCCCTGCGCATTTTTCGCATAACCATTGGCGCTGTAGGCGCGGGTGATGACGGTATCGTTGGCGATTACACTCGGGGTAAAGCGCTGATCGAACGGCAAGGTATCGTAATCGGTCTCCTCGTCCTTGAACTTGGCGCGGGCGCGGTAGGCGAGATTAGGATCGGGCTGGTAAGGCGTCGCAAAGGTGAAAAACTTCGTGGCGGACCACCAGTTCCAGAAATCGCGGAAGTGGAGCACGGCGTCGGCTTGGGCGCCGAGGCGGCGTTCGAAACGGGCGGTTTTGTAGTCGGTAGCGGCGAGATATTCTTTGAGCTGTTGATCGCGCGGAGCCCAGGGCAGCAGCAGGCCTTTGTAATACGCGTCGAACAAGATAAAGCGGTAACTCTCGATGCCGATGGCATCGGCGGCTTGAAGGGCGGCGACGTTGGCTATGTAGATCTGGCGGGGAAATTCGTCGCGAAGCGATTCTGCGACGAAGGCACCACCGTCGGTGGGGCTGGAGCCGCGGAAGGCGAGATTTACCACGGCGTAGCGGTCGCCGAGGATTTCTTGGAGGCGCTTGGTCCAGACGCGGTCGGCGGGTTGGCCGACGCCGAGGAGGATCGAGTTGCCGCCGACGATCACGAGGATCTGGTCGGGCCGGCAGCGGGCGCGGACGAAGGCGCGCATTTCTCCCATCGTCGGCTCGTATTGCGAGTCCGGCGCGATCATGGGGTGGAAACGCACGGCGTTGGGATGGAGGTCGCGTTGGATGACCGTGCGGCCGGCCCACGCCATGAGTCCGAGGCCCAGCCCGAAACCGGCGAGCAAGGTCCATGGACGGAAAAACGGGCGCGACGCGGGTTCGGCGGCGGACGTGGCAGGCGAGGGCTGGGGCGTGGAGTCGCTCATAGGCCGAAGAGGAGGCGGGCCATTTTAAGGGCTTCGGCCACCGGATAAAAGAATACCAGCCAGCCTAGCCAGACGAACATTTGAGTGAGCACGAAGCCGATGGTCGGCTCTTTTTTGAACACGCTGGAAATCGCGGGGCCGACGCCGGGGATTTTTTCATACGTGGCGCAGAGCGCGAGGCCGACGCCGTGGTAAAGACCCCAGATGACGAAGTTCCACGCCGGGCCGTGCCAGAGGCCGCAGAGGCCGAGGGCGATGAGGCCGTTGGTCACGCGCCGCACGGGGCCGTGGCGGCTGCCCCCGAGTGGGATGTAAATGTAATCGCGAATCCACGAGCTGAGCGAAATGTGCCAGCGTTGCCAGAAGTCCTGGATGTTGCGCGCGAGGTAGGGCCAATTAAAATTCTCGGGCAGATCCACGCCGAAGAGTTTTGCAACGCCGATGGCGATGTCGCTGTAGCCCGAGAAATCGAGCAATATGCGAAACGCCAGCATCGCCAGAAACACCCAGCGGTCGAACAGCCCGAGCGCAGCGAACTGCGGTTGTTGGTGATCGATGAGAAACGTGAGGTTGTCGGCGATCGCGACTTTTTTGGCGAAGCCGATCGCGATGCGGCGCAGGCCATCGGCGAAGTTGCTCGCGACGAGGCGGCGGCTGCCGGTTTCCAGCGCGGCGAGAAATTGCGGGTAGCGCTTGATCGGGCCGGCGACGAGCGACGGGAAGAAAATCGAAAAGAGCAGGAACTTGACCGGATGGCGGATCGGTTCACCGCCGCGCCGCACTTCGAAGAGATAGTGGACGAACTCGAAGGCAAAAAAACTGATGCCGAGGGGCGGAGCGCCGGGCATGATTTGCTTGGCCGCATCGGTGAGTTGGGCGGCGAGGCCGGTGCTTAATGGCTCGATGGCGATGCCGATGAAGAAGAGCGCGTATTTATAAAAACAGAGCGTGAGCGCGCACAGAATCATCGCGGCGAGACAGGCCCATTTTTGGCGGCTGAACCCAGCGACGTAGGTGATCACCATCAACACCACGATCGGCGCCATCCCGGCGGGCCCGGCAAAATACCCGTGGAAGACGGTGCATGCCACGGCGAGGAACCACCAGCGCAGCGTCGCGACCGGCAGCAGCCAATACACCGCGAGCGTGAGCGCGGTGAAAGCGAAGAACCAGTACGTCGTAAAAATCATGCGGGCGGCGCGGAGACGTTAGGACGACACGGCGGCGGGCAGGGGTTTCACTCCGACTTAAATCCTTCGGCGCGGTCCACGATGAACTTGGGGCGCGAGCGGACTTCTTCGTAGATGCGGCCGATGTATTCGCCGAGGATGCCCACGCTGATGAGCTGGATGCCGCCCATGAACAAAATCAAAATCACCATCGTCGGATTGCCCATGGGGAACGGGAAGCCCGCGAGCTTCATTACGAGGTAAGTCATCGCGATCAGGAAGGAGGCGGCGGCGATCACGAAACCGAACTGCGTGCTCAACGTGAGCGCGTAGGTGGAGAAACAGAAAATGCCGTTGAAGCCGATGCGCAGCGAACCGAAGAAGCGGTTGTAATTGGTCTCGCCGGCGAAGCGCGCGGGGCGGTCAAAGGGGATGAGGCATTGCTTGTATCCGACGACGGCGACCATGCCACGCAGGAAGCCGTGGGATTCTTTGAGCTTCACGACTTCGAGGATGACGCGGCGCGTCATGAGGCGGAAGTCGCCGGTGTTCTGCGGGATTTTTACGTCGGCGATTTTGTTGATCACCTTGTAGCCGGTGCCGGCGACGAGTTTTTTGAGCCAAGGTTCGCCGGTGCGGGCGCGGCGCTGCGGGAGGACGACGTCGTAGCCTTGTTTCCACTTGTTGACCATGTCGTGGATGAGCTCGGGCGGGTCTTGGAGGTCGACGTCCATGACGATGACGGCGTCGCCGCGGGAATATTCCATGCCGGCAAGCGTGGCCATGGGTTGGCCGAAGCGGCGGGAGAATTTGAGCAGCTTAACCCGCGGATCGGTGAGGCGTTCTTCGAGGACAACTTCTTCGGTGCGATCCGGCGAGGGATCCATGGAGAAGATGATTTCGTAGTCTTGGGTGATCTCGCCCAAGATGGGCCGAATCCGGCGAAGGAATTCGGGGATGTTTTTCTCTTCGCGGAAGACAGGGACGACGATGCTCAGCAGCATGGGAAGACGTTAGCGACTAATGGGTGCGGTTGAACACTTATTTTCAGGGCGGCGGCGCGGGCGTCGGTTACTGAAAGTCGATGTTGACGATGCGGAAGGAGCGCAGGCGGGTGTCGGGCGCGGCGAGGGCGAAGTTGCGCGGAGCATCGAGCGTCACGCCGGTGGCGTGGTCGGCCGAGAGCGCGACGGTGATGCGTTCGGTTTTCTCGAGGCCGAGCGAGACGACCGGCTGCGCGGTGCCGTTGACGCCCACGCTGAGCGGGAGATCGGCTTTGGCGGGGAAGCGGATGATCTCGATGATGGCCGTCTTGAACTGTTTCGTCGCGGGGAAATCGAACGCGATGCGGCGGTCCACCCAGCCGTCGTTGTCGGCCCGGTCGAGTTTGAAAAGGTAGCCGGAGCGGTGCCAGCCGCGCGCGAAGAGATCGGTGGGACTGAGATTCTCGAAGGAGATGTTTTTGATGAGGAAGGCGCGTTCGCGTTTGTCGTTGGGCAACGCGAAGACGTTGGCGGCGTCGAGGGTGACGGCGGTGCGTTGTTGGGCGGTGAGCGGGAGGAGCAGGCTCACGTAGCTCATGCGGGCGACGTCTTGGTGGTCGATGACGCGGCCGTTGACGGTGACGTCGAGGGCGTTGGTCGCGACGGGCGCCCAGCCGGGCATCTCGAGGTCGATTTTGAGGACCTTGAAGGCGTCGAAGGCCGGGGCGTTGAACGTCGAGCGGCGGGCGATCCAGCCATCTTCGTCGACGCCGGTGAGGTCGAACTTATCGCCCTTTTGGTTCACGAGTTTGCGGAAGGACGTGAGGTCGGGCAGGTCGCCGATGGAGATTTCCGTGATCGAGGCGGAGACGGCGCGTGGGTCGTCGGTGCCGTAGACCTGCGCGTCGGAGAAGTGCAGGCTGATCGAAGTGATCTGCGTGGCTTCTTTGATGAGGCGGGTGAGGGTGAAGGCGCCGCTCTTTAGATTAACGATTTCGGTGGGCTTCTCGTTGATCGAGACGGTGACATCGACGCCCTGTTCGCGGAATTTTTTGGTTTCGGGAATCGTGCCTTTGAAGGTCAGGATCTGGCCGGCGCGGGAAGGCCCGAGTTTGAAAAACGCATCTTCGGCGACCCAGCCGTCTTCGAAGAGGCCGGAGTATTCGAGGCCGGGGTAGCGCGCGAGATCGCC
>CAJAFD010000378.1 GCA_903938935.1 uncultured Opitutia bacterium | reverse complement strand
GGTTGGCGCGTCCGGCTTCGAGCTTACAGACTACGTGGCTGAAAAGCGGTGAAAGCCGGACGAGGCCGGCGAGAAATTTTCGGATAAATTTACGGCGTGGCGGGTGTGATTTGGGGCGGCGAAAGCACGGGCAAATCAAGCGCGGGCGGCGTGGTGATTTTCGGGAGCGCGGGAGGGGCGATCGTTTTTGGTTTGGGTGCCGGAGAAGCGGACTCTTCGGGGAGCGCGGGTAAAAAAGAGGTGGGCTGGGCGGCGGCGAGTTCGAGCGCGATGGCGGGTGCACGGGCTTCGGCGGCGGTGATCCATTCGGGATGGCGGAGTTTTTGGATGCGGGCGCGTACGGTTTGCACGGTGTCGCCGCCCGCGCCGCGTTCGGCGGCGAGCAGGAGCCAAGCGAGGCCTTCGGTGTAGTCACGTTTGACGCCGTGGGCGCCGACGTAGGCCGCGCCGACATTAAAAAACCCTTCGGCTTCTCCGGCGGCGGCGGCGGCGCGGAAATAATCGAGGGCGCGGCGGCGGTCTGGCGGGACGCCTTGGCCTTCGTCGTAGATCATACCGAGGCGGAAGGCGGCGGAACCGATGCCGCCACGGGCGGCGCGCTCTAGAAGCGGAAGGGCGCGGGTGGTGTCTGGCGGGACGCCGTCGCCGCGGGCGAGTTGCTCGCCGAGTTGGGCGCAGGCTTTGAGGTGGCCGTTGGCGGCGTAGCGTTCGAGTTCGGCGAGGTTGCTCCACGGCACGCGTTCGGCGGCCGTGATCTTTATGGGGGCGTCGCTTTGGGCATTAGGGGTGGCGGCGGCCAAGGCGGACGCGGTGCAGAGGAGCGCGAGACGGAGTTTCATGGCAAATATTAGACCGTGGAACGAGGCTCGGGTTGCAGGTGATGGCGGAGCAATCACAAAGCAGGCCGCCCACCGAAGTGGAGCGGCCTGAGGGACAAAAACCGGGTGAAATCGCGGGCGGGATCAGACGTCGTCGTCGGCTTTCGGGCCGGTGGCGGTGATGACGACTTTTTCCATGATCGCTTTGGCGACTTTTTCGGCGAGTTCGGGTTTTTCCTTGAGGGCGGCTTTGGCGGCGTCGCGGCCTTGGCCGACGAGGTTGCCTTCGTAGGCGATCCAAGCGCCTTTTTTCTCGAGGATTTTGTGTTCGATGCCGAGGTCGATGAGGGAGCCCATCTTGGAAATGCCCTCGTCATACATGATGTCGAATTCGACCTCGGTGAAGGGCGGAGCGACTTTGTTTTTGACGATTTTGATTTTGGTGCGGTTGCCGATGACTTTGCCGTCGGGGGTCTTGATCTGGTCTTTGCGGCGGATGTCGATGCGGACCGAGGAGAAAAACTTTAAGGCGCGGCCGCCGGAGGTGGTTTCGGGGCTGCCGAACATGACGCCGATTTTTTCGCGGATCTGGTTGGTGAAGATGCAGACGCAGTTGGTCTTGCTGACGACGGCGGTGAGGCGGCGCATGGCCTGAGACATGAGGCGGGCCTGGCTTCCCATGGTCATGTCGCCCATCTGGCCGTCGAGTTCGGCCTTGGTGATGAGGGCTGCGACGGAGTCGAGGACGATGACGTCGATGGAATTGGAGCGGATGAGCGTCTCCATGATATTGAGGGCGTCTTCGCCGGAATCGGGTTGGGAGACGAGCAAATCGTCGAGGTTTACGCCGACGACGCGGGCGTATTTGGGGTCGAGGGCGTGTTCGACGTCGATGAAGGCGGCGAGCCCGCCTTTTTTCTGAGCCTCGGCGATGACGCTCAAACAGAACGTGGTTTTACCGGAGGATTCCGGGCCGTAAATCTCTACGATACGGCCTTTTGGGAGACCGCCGACGCCCAGGGCGAGGTCGACCGCGAGGGAACCGGTGGAGAGCGTCTCGACCTTCATCTTGGTGTTGGAACCGAGACGCATGATCGAACCGTCACCGAATTGCTTGGTGATAGAGGAGAGGGCGAGCTCGATGTTTTTCTCGCGGGCGTGGGCCACGGGTGCGACGGCGGCGGAGGCAGTTTTGGCGGGGGCGGCTTTGGACATGGGCGGAGGTGGTTGGGCGGGAGGACTAGATTTGGTTTTTACGAATCGATACTTGGGACATGACGTGTCTTAGGTATCAACGTCAAGCCCTTTTTGTTAAAAAAGTGGTCTTTCAGAGGAGAAATCTCCGGCGCGCGGCCGCAAAAACTCAGTGGCCGGCGGGCGGGGTGCCGTCGGGTTTGAAGGCCGGGGGGCGAACCAGACGGTGAGCGGGCGTAGGCCCGGGCCGGGGTCAGAGCCGGTAGTACTTTTTGAACCACGCCACG
>CAJAFD010000377.1 GCA_903938935.1 uncultured Opitutia bacterium | reverse complement strand
TGCCTTCATCTGCGAACCCGCCGGTAATCTCATCAAGCGCATCGCGATCACATCCACCGACGGCACCGTGAAAGGTCGCAACGCCTACGAAGGCACCGAGTTCATCACCTCGACCGACGAACGCTTCCGTCCGGTTAATCTCATCAACGGCCCCGATGGCGCGCTTTACGTCGCCGACCTCTACCGCGGCCTCATTCAGCATCGCACTTACGTCACCAGCTACCTGCGCGCCCAAGTCGAATCGCGTAATCTGGAACAACCCGTTTCGCTCGGCCGTATTTACCGCATCGTCCCCGAAGGCGCGCCTAAGGCCGTTTACAATTCCGGCCTCGCGACAGCGAACCCCGCCGCCCTCGTCGCCCGTCTCGCCGACGCCAACGGCTGGGTGCGCGACACCGCGCAACGTCTCCTCGTCGAGCGCCGCGACGCCGCCGCTGCGCCCGCCTTGCGCGCAGTCGTCACCACCTCGCCCGCGCCGCTCGCCCGTCTGCACGCGCTCTGGACGCTCGAAGGTCTCGGCGCGCTCGATGTCGCCACCGTCCAACGTGCCCTCGATGATACCGATGCCCGCGTGCTCACGGCCGCCGTGCGCGTCGCGGAAAATTTCTTTAAACCTGCGCCGCCCGCCGAACTGCTCACTCGCCTGACCGCGCTGGCTCAATCGCCCGTCGCCACCGTGCGGCTACAAGTCGCTCTCACGCTCGGCGAACTGCATACGCCCGCCGCCGATGCCACGCTCCGCGCACTCGTCCGCGCGCAACCCGCGCAACCTTACTTGGTGGACGCCGTGCTCTCTGGCCTCGGTGGTCGCGAAGAAACTTTTGTCGCCGGCCTCGTCGCCGAAGACGTCATCGCCGCGAAGCCACCTGCAAACGCCGTCGCGCTCGCCACCGCCGCAGTCTTGAGCTCCGGCGCCGCGCCCCGCATCGAGCGGGTGTTGGCGCTCCTCGGCGATCCCGCCACACCGGCTTGGGCGCGTGGTGCGCTTTTGGCGGGCGTGGAGCAATTTCTCCCCGTCGCGCCCGATGGCCGCGTGTTGCCCGGTCGCTTGCCGGTCGAGCCCAAACCACTTCTGGCCTTGGCCGCGCAAAAAGACGCGGCCGACGCCGCGCAAGCCACCAAACTGCTTACTTCGCTTAACTGGCCCGGCAAACCTGGCCAAACCACCGCCGTCGCCGTCGCGCTCACGCCCGCCGAAGAAGTGTTGTTTGAAAAAGGTCGCGTGCAATTCGCCACCGTTTGCGCCGCGTGCCATCAACCGACCGGCCTCGGTCTCGCCGGCCTCGCGCCACCGCTCGTAAATTCGGCTTGGGCGCTCGGCGACGAACGCATCCTCGCCCGCATCGTTCTACTCGGTAAGGCGCAACAAAACATGATCATGCCGCCGATGCGCGCCTTCGACGACGAGACGCTCGCCGGCGTGCTCACTTACGTCCGCCGCTCTTGGGGTCATACCGCCGCGCCCGTGAGCCCCAAGACCCTCGCCGCTGCCCGCGCCGCCGTTGCGACCCGCGATGAACCTTTAAGCGATAAAGACCTCGCTGAACTTCAACGCACCCTTCCTCCGCCGCGCCGCACCAAACGGCGTGAAGCAGGCCGACAGTGACGCCGATAAAAATTACGGAACGACTTGCGCTCGGCTCCTTCGTCGGTAGTCAAACGCAACCCCTATGACCTCCGCCCGTCCCGCTTATTTTTTCCGCGTTGTCTGTTTGCTCGGTGCTTTTGCGTTGCAGTTTGCCCACGCGGCCACGCCCGCCAAGCGCCTCTTGCTCGACAACGACGGCAACAGCACGTTCAGCACGCTCTCGCCGGATTTTAAACGCGATATCGACGAAGTCGTCGCGTCGTGCCCGCCCAATATCACGACCTATCTGCTCTGTCCGGGCGCGGGGCGTTATTATTATCCGACCCAAGTCGGCGAGACCGATCCGCGTTGCACGCAGCTCGCGCTCGAGCACGCGCAAGGCCGCGATCCCTTCGGCTATTTTCTCCAGCGTCTAAAAGCCGCGGGCAAAGAAACGTTCGTCACCATCCGCACCAACGACGTGCACGAGCCCACTGCGGCCAACGAGTGGAACTTGCCGCGCGTGCGCCGCGAACATCCCGACGTCATCGTCGACCCGGCGGCCGTCGCGCGCGGTGATCTTGATTGGCGCAACTGGTGCCTCGATTACAGCCGGCCCGAGGTGCGTAAGTTCATGTTGGCGATCATCGCCGAGCTGTTGGAAAAATATGAATTTGATGGCGTGCAACTCGATTGGATGCGTTTCCCGCGTCACCTCTCGGGCACGCGCGATGAGGTCTGGGCGAAACGCGATCATATCACGGGTTTCGTCGCCGACGTGCGCGCGTTGTGCCGCGCGAAAAAACGTCAGTTGATCGTGCGCGTGCCGACGTCGGTCGCCGGCTGCCGCGAGCTCGGTCTCGATGTCGTCACGTGGACGCAACGCGGCCTCGTCGATGCGATTTCAACGTCGCATTTTTTGAACACCGATTTTTTCCAACCGCTCGCCGAGATGCGTGCGGCCCTCGGCCAAGCGGCCGTGCCGATTTACGGCGGGTTTGATCTCGAGCACGGCGCCCAGCGCCACAGCCCTGAATCGCTCCGCGCGGCCGTCTCCGGGCTCTACGACTCGGGTGCCGACGGGATTAACATTTTCAACTTCCCGTGCTGGATCGAAAAAATCGGCGCGGTGCCTTACGATTGGCTGCTCGGTCTGGAATCGCCCGCGACGGCCGCGCGTAAACCGCTGCTGTATTCTGTCCCCACGGTTCGATTCCGGCGGGCTTATGAGCTGCCGGGATTGTTGCCGGCCAAACTTCCGGCCGGCGCCACGGTGACGTTTCCGTTGCCGTTGCCCGTCGCGGCGATGCCCGTTGCGCGCGCTCGGATTCTCGTGACCGGTGTGCCGCACGCGGTGAAAGAACTCACAGTTAAACTCAACGGCCAGCCGCTGGAATGGCTACCGCTGCAAAAAAGCCCCGAGCTGTTTGTCGAGTTCTACGGTCCCGGCGATCTGCCGGGTCGCAGGCCCGCGCCCGAGGCCAGCCGCACGTATCGTTTCGATCCCGCGCTACTGCGCGCCGGCGCCAACGTCCTCGAAATCACCAACGCTTCCACGACAGCCGCCGAAGTGCTCACGGTGAATCTCGGCGTTTGGTAACAAACGCGCCGCGGGGTCAGGCCTGCGGGCTTGCCACGTTCGGGGCCATGGCTTCGCTCGCATCCTCATGACCCCGAAAACAGCTCTCGTCACTGGCGCATCGCGCGGCATCGGCCGCGGTATCGCCATCGAACTCGCCCGCGCGGGCACCCGCGTGGCCATCAATTACGCCGGCAACGCCGAAGCCGCCGCCGAGGCCCTCGCGCTCGTCAAAGCCGCCGGCGGGGACGGTTTTATCGTGCAAGGCGACGTCGCCGTCGCCGCGGATCGTGAGCGCCTCGTCGCCGAGACCGTCGCCAAATTTGGCCGCATCGATCTCCTCGTGAACAACGCCGGCGTCGCCCCTAAAGTCCGCGCCGATGTGCTCGATGCGGGCGAAGAAAGTTTCGACCGGCTCTTTGCGATCAACCTCAAGGGCCCGTATTTCCTCACGCAACTCGTCGCCAAGCAGATGCTCAAGCAGGCGCCCGACGCCGAAGGTTTCCGCGGCCGCATCGTCAACATCACGTCGATCTCCGTCTACACCGCGTCGATCAACCGCGGCGATTATTGCATGGTGAAAGCCGGCCTCGCGATGATGACGAAACTTTTCGCCGACCGCCTCGCCAACGACGGCATCAACGTCTACGAAATCCGTCCCGGCGTGATCGCCACCGATATGACCGGCGGGGTGAAAGAAAAATACGACAAGCTCATCATCCAAGACGAGCGCGGCATCACGCCGATCCGCCGCTGGGGCAAGCCCGAGGACATCGGCCGCGCCGTGCGCGCGATCGCGGAAGATCGTTTCCCGTTTTCGACGGGTGCGACCTTCGACGTGGACGGCGGTTTCCACCTCCATCGCCTGTGAACGCGCGCGCGGCCATTCTCGCGCTCGCGCTGTTTGGCCGCGTTTTTGCCGCTGAAGCGGTGCCGGTCGGTATTCCCGTCGATTCCGTGTGGTCGGGTAGTCCGGTCAGTTTCGCTTTGCTCACACACGCCGGCCGGCAATTCGTCGCTTACTACGACGGCGAGCGTCGCCTCACCGTCGCCGCGCGCGTGCTCCCGAGCGCGCAATGGACCACGGTGCAGCCTGAAGGCGTGTGGAACGATGTACGCCACCGTCCCTCCAACGTCACCGGCTGGGACAGTCACAATTTCCTGCGCCTCGCCGTGGATCGCGACGGTTGTCTGCATCTCTCAGGCAACATGCACGTGGATCCGCTCGTTTATTACCGCACGAAAAAGCCCCTCGATATCACGACGCTCGAGCGTCTCGATCGCATGACTGGCGAACGCGAGACGCGGTGCACGTATCCCGTTTTTTTCAAAAACGCCGACGGTGATCTTCTCTTTCGTTATCGCGACGGCGCCAGCGGCAATGGCAGCGACCTCTACAATATTTACGATACCGCGACCCGCGCTTGGCGGCGCGTGTTGGATCAGCCCGTCTTGGAAGGCGAAGGCCAACGCAACGCCTACGCGCTCGATCCGGTGCTCGGGCCCGATGGACGTTTCCACCTCGTCTGGATGTGGCGCGACACGCCCGACTGTGCGACTAACAACACGCTTTCCTATGCGCGCAGCCGCGATTTTCTCCACTGGGAAAACAGCCGCGGTGAACCCATCGCGTTGCCCATCACGATCACGCGCGCCGAAATCATCGATGCGGCCAAACCGCAGGAAGGCTTGATCAACATGACCTTCAATCTCGGTTTCGACGCCGCGCAAAAACCCGTCGTGGTTTATCACCGCTACGATGCCGCCGGCCATTCGCAGGCTTATATCGCGCGGCCTGCGAGCGACGCCAAAACCGCATCCGCCGGTTGGCCGGTGCAGGCTTTGAGCGCGTGGAAATTCAAATGGACGTTTTCCGGTGGTGGCTCGATTCCCGCCGAAGTTAAGCTCGGTGCGCCTCGCCTGGGGGCGGACGGAATTTTTACCGTGGATTTCAGCACGACGCACGCCGGCGCGGGCGCGGGCCGATGGCGCGTGCGGGCGGATACGCTGGAGCGCGTCGCGGAAGAACCGCCGTTGCCGCCGGCGTTGCCCGTGAGTTTACAGCGCGTCGAATCCGCTTATCCCGGCCTCGAAGTCCACTCGCTCGTCTCGCGCTACGAAGGCCGCCGCTACGTGTTGCGCTGGGAAACAATGCCGCGCAATCGCGACCTTCCGCGTGAGGCGGCGCCGCCGCCGACACCGCTGCGCATGTATGAATTGCCCGATGCCGAGGAGTCGTCGGCGACGCGCGTGGGTTCCTAGGCGCGCGGGGCTGCGTTTTTGAATTTCCGTTTTGGCTCGCGGCGAGGGTGGGGCGGCGGGCACGTTGGCGGGTATGTTACAGACGTGTCAGGCCGGTTTTGAATCAGTGCTCGTGCGTGAACTCACAGACGCGGGGCTCGCCGTGGCGGAGTCCGGGCCGGGTTGGGCCGTGGCGCCGGATCGCGCGGCCGTGGCGGGGCTGGCGTTTCCGCACGTGACGATGCGGGGCGCGGTTGAGTTCAAAGGCGAGTCGGTCAACGCGCTGGCTAATCAAATCGTGGAATTTTTCCTGACGAGCCTGCGCGGCGAACGCGTCGAGGCGGCGTGGCCGTGTGTGTTTGGCGGGCCGGCGGAATTAGTCGGGCTCGGGCGCCGGATGAGCGGCGTGGAAAAAGCGTTTCACGAGCAGTTGAAAAAACGGCTGGCCCGCGTCGCGAAGCTCGCGGTGGCAGATCTGCCGCGCGGGCTGGGGGAGGCGCGCGGGCTGTTTGTGTGGTTCACGGATTTCGGGCGCGTGTATGTCGCGCGGGATGCGTTTATCCACGGGCAACGCCGCATGGCCGATGATGACGCGGCGCCGTCGCGGAGTTATTTAAAAGTTGAAGAGGCGTTCGTGGTGCTCGGGATCGAGCCGCAGGCGGGTGAAACGGTCGTCGATCTCGGTGCGGCGCCGGGCGGTTGGAGTTACAGCGCGGCGAAACGCGGCGCGCGCGTGATTGCGGTGGACAACGGACCGCTCAAAGGCGGGGCGCTCGGGCATCCGCTGATCGAGCACCGCCTGGGCGATGCGTTTCATTTCAACTTCGAGGAAAACGTGGCGTACGACTGGATGTTTTGTGATCTACTCGAGGAGCCGCACCACGTGATGAAAAACCTCGTCGAACCCTGGCTCGCGCGCGGCTGGTGCCGGCGGTTTGTGTTTAATCTGAAGTTCGGGCACGTGGATTCGGTGGCGTTGTTGCGGGAGTTGCACGCGGCGGATTCGCCCTTGTCGCGCTATGCGCCGGGCTTTCTCGTGCGGCATCTTTATCATGATCGCGAGGAGTTCACCGTGGTCGGCGTGGTGCAGGCGCGGGCCTGACTTTTTGAATTTTCAGATACTTTCACCTAGTCATTCGGGCCTGGGGCGGTGTTGATAGGGTCAGCCATGAAATTCACATTTTGGAAAGCGCTGGGGTTGTTGTTGGTGCTGCCGCTGGCGGCGTGGGCGGCTAATCCGGCTTTGGCCGGACGTTGGCGGCTCGATCCGAAGCGCAGCACGGCGCTCGATGGCTGGACGGCGTGGGACCTCGTCGTCTCGCTCGAAGGTACGCGCGTCGATCTGCGGCATGATATGCAATGGCGCGCGACAAAACTTACGGCGACTAACGCCGTGGATACGGCGAAGCCCACGACGGTCCCGGATTTTTTCCGCGTCGAGCAACGCCACATGGCGTTGTACCCGGTGCGTGGCGCGCTGACGCCGGTGCGCGCGGAGTGGCTCGATGGCGAGCGCACGCTGCGTGTGGAGGCGACGCCGCAGATTGAGAGTTCGCAGGGCACGGGGCCGATGCGGATTTACCAAGAGTTGCGCCTGATCGAGGGCGACCAAGAATTATTGCTCATCGAGCTCCACAGCACGCGGGGCAAGCCTCTCGTGTATCGTTTCACCAAAGTTATCGGGGAGAAATAAGTCATGCATCGCCTCATCATTGCTCTGGTTTGCGTCGTGTTTTCCTCGGCCGGCTTGCGGGCCGCTGGGACTGGGACTGACGCCGCTCCGGTTAAGCCGGCGGCGCGCGCGTCTTGGGTCATGAATTTCGACAGTGACTGGCTCGTGGCCAAGGGCCTGCCGGAAAAAATCATGCTCTTGAGCCTCCAAGGCCTCGCGAATCGCGCGGCGCCTCAGCTCTACGTCGTGCATCCGAAAGAGTTTCAATGGGAGATCACCGGACCGCTGTTTGAATTTTATCAACGCAAGCACGGCGTCGTTTTTACGGAGGTAAAAACCGCCGACGCCGCGCTCACGCTGTTCGGTCGCCACGCCAAGGGCTACGTGATTTGGGAACCTGCGGTGCCGGCGACGATGAATGTCGCTTTCACGATTGCCGGCCTCGAGGACGCATTGGTCGTCACGGCAGAGCAGGTCGCGCAGGTGGAGAAATTTGGGCTGAAGCGCATCGACGATTTGCGCGGTCGCTACACGGGGCAGACGGATGCGCAGATTTATCGCGACGCCTACGCGCGCTATTGGGCGCGCTGCACGCACGATTCGATCATGTTGATGGGGGGGCATGTGGGCGCGGTGCGGATGCCGGCGATGGCAGATTGGGGCGTACGCCAAAAGATGTTTTTCCACGACCTCTCGGCTAATCCGATACACCCCGAAGAAGTCGCGCTGGGAAAAAAATTATTCTCGGAGATGACGCCGCTCGGCACCGTTTTTGGTTGGCACTCTTACGGCAAGGACACCGAGGAACAACACACGACGCTGCTCTCGGGCTACGGCTTGCGCATGGAGGGGCTGCATAATCTGCCCAACCTCAGTTTCAACTGTCAGTTCACGTTCACCCCGGGCTTTAAGTTCACCAATAACCATCAAGTCCCCTTGGATGCGAAGCTAACGGCGCAACAAAAAGTCTACATTTCCTTCGTCCAATCCGACAGCATCGGCATCGGCGTGTGGACGAAGCCCGGCCGCGGCAAGTTGCCCTTCGGCTGGCAAGTGACCGTCAACTGGACAAAATTTTCGCCGGCGGCGCTGGAATATTTCCACGAGAGCGCGACCAAGAACGACTACTTCATCGGCGGTCTCTCGGGTCCCGGTTACATGTATCCCAACCACATCCCGGCGGACAAATTTGAACTCTTGATGGCTGATGCGCGCCAGCTCATGGCGACGCTCGACGAACACATCATGGAGATCATGGACAACTCCGCGGCCGACGGAAATGTCGGCAACGCCGATCTCACCAAGGAAACCGTCGATCGTTACTACAAAGCATTTCCCGACGTGATCGGCTTCATCAACGGCTACGGCCCCGCGCGCACGCG
>CAJAFD010000376.1 GCA_903938935.1 uncultured Opitutia bacterium | reverse complement strand
TGGTGGCGGACATCTCCGCTGACACCGTGGCCCGCGCCGCGGGTGAGCCGGATTACGCGGCCTTGCTCGCGCGGCGTGACCGCGGCGAATGCGTCACGTTTATGGGCCGCGCCGCCGCTGCGCTCGTGAGTTCGCTCGCCGCTGCCGGCCGCATTCAGGGCATCATTTCTCTCGGTGGCGGTGGAGGCACGGCGATCGCTACGGCTGCGATGCGCGCGCTGCCGATCGGTTTTCCCAAGCTCATGGTCTCGACGCTCGCGAGTGGCCAGACCGCGCCCTACGTCGGCACGACCGATCTCACGATGATGCCCGCCATCGTCGATGTTTCCGGCATCAACCGCGTCTCGCGCGTGATTTTTGAAAACGCCGCCGGCGCCATCTGCGGCATGGTCGCCGCCGCGGAGGCTCGCCGCACCGCGCCAACTGCGGTGACCGAAAAACCGCTCATCGTCGCCAGCATGTTTGGCAACACCACTGCCTGCGTCACCGAGGCGAAAAAAATCCTCGAAGCCGCTGGCTACGAAGTCCTCGTCTTTGCCGCCACCGGCAATGGCGGGCGCGCGATGGAATCGCTCATCGCCAGCGGCCTCGTCGCCGGCGTGCTCGACGTCACGACGACGGAGTGGGCCGACGAACTCGTCGGCGGTGTCCTCGGCGCTGGCCCCGAACGCCTCGATGCCACCGCTCGCGCTCGTATCCCCGCCATCATCGCGCCTGGTTGCCTCGATATGGTAAATTTCGGCGAACGCGCCAGCGTGCCCGCGAAATTCGCCGGCCGTACGTTTTACCAACACAACCCGCAGGTGACGCTGATGCGCACCACGCCCGCCGAATGCATCGAGCTCGGCCGGATCATCGCGGAAAAAATCAATCGTTACACGGCGCCTGTCACCGTGCTCATACCGCGCCGCGCCATCAGTATTATCAGCGCCGCCGGCCAGCCGTTTCACGATGCCGCGGCCGACGCCGCGCTCTTCTCGTCGCTCCGCACGCACCTGCGCGCCGGTATCGCCTGCGTCGAATACGACGTCGCCATTAACGATCCCGCCTTCGCGCGCGCCTGCGCCGAAACGCTCCTCGCTCATCTCGCTGCTCCTTCACCTCCCTAAATTATGTTCAACCGGCTACCCCGCCTCGCCGTCTCGTTTCTTGCTTTCCTCGCCCCGCTCGCCCTCGGCGCCGCTGAACTTTTCGACGGCAAAACGCTCGCCGGTTGGGAGGGCGATTTAAAATGGTGGAGCGTCCAAGACGGCGCCATCTCCGGCGGGTCGGCCTCCACAAAGATTCCGCAAAACCAATTTCTCGCGACCACGCGCTCGTTTCAAAATTTCGAGCTTCGCCTGAAAATCAAACTCACCGGCGACCCCAAGATCGGTTTCATCAACAGCGGCGTGCAGCTCCGCAGCCTGCGCGTGCCGCAATCTACTGAGATGTCCGGCTACCAAGTCGACGCCGGCGACGGCTGGTGGGGCAAACTCTACGACGAATCGCGGCGCAACAAGGTCATCGCCACATCC
>CAJAFD010000375.1 GCA_903938935.1 uncultured Opitutia bacterium | reverse complement strand
TTTTACGAATTCGGCATTACGCTAGCGGTGTCTGTGCTCGTCTCTGCATTTGTAGCGCTGACGCTTACGCCGATGCTCTGTTCGCGTTTGCTGCGCAGTCACGGTAACAACTTGGCGCAGCAGGGTTGGTTTTATCGCAAGACGGAACCGTTTTTCGTGAGTCTCACGACAATTTTTGCGCGATGGTTGCAGGTGGCGTTACGTTTTAAATTCACGTTGTTGTTTTTTGGACTCAGCTTCGCGCTTTTGGGCGGGTGGTTATATACGCAATTGCAGCGTGAGCTTGTCCCGCAGGAAGATCGTGGGATTTTTACGATTAACATGGTGCCGCCGGTCGGCTCTACGCCGGAGTATCTCAAGCTTTACTCAGCCGAAGCTGAGCAACTGGCGCTTACGTTACCGGAAATTGACCGCACGTTTATGCGGATGAGTGATACGAGTTCGTACATCAACGCGACGCTCAAGCTTTGGGAAGACCGCACGCGAAAGTCTCAGGAGATCACGGTGGAAATGCGTAAAATCCTACAGGCAAAAATGACTGGAGTCCAAGCCTCTGTCGCGGCCGGTCGTCCATTTGGTGGCGGTGGTGTTAAGGGCGCGGGTGCGGTGCAACTGGTTTTGCAAGGGCCGGAGTTCGATCAGCTGCAAACATCGGGGCAGGAGATTTTGCGTCATATGCGTGAGAGTGGTATTTTTGCACAGCCTCGGCTCGATCCGTCGCCAACTAAGCCGCAGCTAGACGTGCGCGTCGATCGCGCTAAAGCTGCTGATTTACGGGTCTCTGTAAGTGACGTGGCCTCCACGCTTGAAACAATGTTGGGTAGTCGACGCGTGACCCAGTTTCAACGCGGTAGCCAACAGTACTACGTCATGCTGCAAATTGAGGATGCCGAGCGCGTGACTCCCAATGACCTTGGCCGACTCTACGTCAAATCAGGTAATGGCCAACTGGTGCAATTGAGCAACTTGGTCACCTGGTCTGAAAACACCGTTCCGGAAAATTATCCGCATTTTAATCGGTTGCGCTCGGTTACGGTCTCATCGCAATTGGCCGATGGAGTGACAATCGGTGATGCGGTAGATTTTCTGCAGCGTCAGGTTAAAGAGGTGCTGCCGGTGGGTTATTCTTATTCTTGGGATGGTGAATCGCGCCAATATGTAGAGGGCGCCAGCGATACCTCGAAGTTATTCGGTCTAGCGCTCTTGTTTACGTTTTTGATTTTGGCGGCGCAGTTTGAATCGTGGATTCACCCGCTCACCATTTTGACGGGCGTAGTCTTCGCCGTAGCGGGTGGCATCACGGTGCTTTATTGTTCTAGATATTGGGGGGTGGCGATGACCGATAACATTTTTTCGCGCTTTGGGCTAATTCTCCTCATCGGACTGGTGGCGAAAAACGGCATTCTCATCGTGGAGTTCGCCAATCATCTCCAAGTGGAAAAAGGCGTCGATGCCGCGCAGGCTGTATTTGAAGCGGCAACGTTAAGGTTCAGGCCGATTTTGATGACATCGGTCGCTACTATTCTTGGGGCGGTTCCCATCGCCTTTGCGCAGGGCGCTGGCGCCGAGACGCGTAATCCGCTCGGCTTGGTTGTCGTAGGCGGCCTAAGTATAGCGACGGCGCTCACGCTGTTCATTATCCCGATTGTTTATACGCTGATGGATAAAGTGTGTTTGAAGTTCACTGGTAAAACCAGCGCCGATGGGCTCAAACAAGCTCACCGCATTGAACAGCAGACCGTGGCTTCATCGTAATCTCGGCCGCCTCAATCTCGCTGAGCTTGACGTCGATAGAGCGCGTAAACGATTAGCTTATTTGAGCGAACCTGTATCTACGGGCTCGAGATTTTTCGGAAACGAAACACCTTCCCACCGCGCGACCACAGCGGGAGCCGTGCAATGCCCCAAGACATTGACGCTCGTGCGAACAGGATCGATCAGCGCGTCAATCCCGAGGAGCAATCCGAGACCCTCCATCGGTAAACCGAAACTTTGAAACAAGGCGGTCAGTACGACGAAATTGGCTCGAGGAATGCCAGCGACGCCCTTGCTGGTAAGCTTCAACGTAAGCAAAATCAGCAATTGTTGATCAAACGAGAGAGGAACATGAGCCGCCTGCGCGACAAACAGCGTAGCGAGCCCTAGGAAGAGCGTGCTGCCGCATAGGTTCAGACTGAGGCTCAGCGGTGCCACCACGCCAAGAATCCGGTTCGGCACCCCGAATCGCTCCATGTTTTCCAAGGTTTGGGGCAGCGCCGCTGCGCTCGACGTCGTGCTGAACGCGATCAGCGATGGCTCCCGCACAAAATGCACGAACCGCCGCAACGGCACCCCGCTAGCGACGAGCGAGCCGCCGAATACCACCACGAGGAAAAGCAACTCCGCGCCCCACGCCGTGCCGAACAATCGGGCTAGGCCAAGCAGCACTCCCAGCCCGCTCGTGGCGACCGTTACCGCCATCGCAGAAAAAACCGCCGCCGGCGCGAGATACATGATGATCTGCGTAAACCGAAACGCCACCGCCACCACGGCATCGGCCAGAACGAGCACGGGCTTCGCCCGCTCGCCCACCGCTAGACACGCCACGCCAAAGAGGAAACAGAACACCACGATCTGCAGCACGTCTCCGCGCGCCATCGCGTCCACGATGCTGGTCGGAAACGCGTTCACCAGCACGTCGGTAAACGTCATCTTCGCGACGGACGGGGCGACTTGAGTCGCTAGCGCGATATTCTCTCCTGGGCGGAAAATCACTGCCGTGAACCAGCCCAATAAAAGGGCCAAGGTCGTTGCTACTTCGAAGAAAACCAGCGACTTCCAGCCCAGGCGACCTAGGTCCTTCATCCCGCCTACACCGCCGACCGCCCGCACCAACACGCCGAACAACACCGGCGCGATGATCGCACGAATCAGTCGAAGAAAGATGTCGCTGAGAAACTTGAGGTGCACCGCGAGTTCCGGCGCGGCCAAGCCGAAAGCCACACCGCCTCCGGCCGCGAGCAACATCCAGTGCGCTAGAGAAAGCCGGCGAAGAAAGTGGGCGGGGTTTGATGAGGCCATGGGTGAAAATTACCGTCTGACGATCGATGAACGCACTGGCGAATTGACCTGATGGACCCACCACAGCCAGATCGAGACGAAGAGCAATCCCAACGCGCGTGCGAGCGCGACCGGCGGTTGGTCCAACCAATCGGGGGTCAGTGGTCCGAAACAGCCGCACCGAAGGTCCAGACCGCGCACGAGGGCCTGCCCGAGCACCAGCACGAATCCGAAATTCAGGCCCACGACCAGAAAACGAATCGTTTCTGGCCAGAAGTCGGCCCCAAGTGCGAGGCCCACTAGCACCTCGATCCACGGCAGTACCACCGCGATCAGACGGAGAATCGAATCGGGCAGACCGGTTTGATAGGCGACCAAATCGCTGTGAAAGTCCGCCGAGTTCGCCACCTTTAATGCGCCCGCAACGACGAAGATCGTCGCCAACATCCCGCGCCCCCATCCGGACCATCCGCCTAAAAATTGCGCACCGAACTTCATCGCGACGGTTCCGTAATCTTGAGCGCCGGGAGCGGCCGGGGAAATATGAGCCGATCCTCAGACCGGAGCCAATCGCACCCTAAACCGAGCGCGACCGCGGCGACCCCTACGACGACTAATCGCCCAAGCTTAACCGCCGTGATCGCCCGCTTAAACTGGTTGAATCCCGGGTGTATCATCACGGTGATTTCAGCATCTCATCCAAGACCCGTTGAAAATACTCCAGTTTCTGGGCTCCGGAGATCATCGCCTCGGTGAGTCGCCCGCCGACCTCCGGCTTGCGGATAAAAAAGGTGGGCGTGCCTTGAACCTTGAGCCGCGCATACTCAGCGAAATCGATAGCCACAGCGTTACGCACGTCGCGTTCACTCAGACATTGATCCAGGGCCCCCCCGTCAATCAGCGGACTCTTCTTAACCAAACTCGCTACTAAATTGTAAGGGCGCCCGGCCGCCTCGAAGAGCCGCCCTTTCACCTCCCAATACTTTTCTTGCTGCAAGGCGCACCGGGCGATTTGGAAAATCGGCGCGAACTGTTCGGACGGATCATCCGAGGCATGGAGCACGACCCACTGCACTTTTCCTGTGTCGATGTAACGGCTCCTCAGCGCCGGAAAAATCTTCTCGTGAAAGTCCCGGCAGTGGGCGCACCTGAAACTCGAAACTTCGATCACCACGATGGGGGCGGTCGCTGAACCTAGAACAGGACGTTCCCGGCGAGCCAACGCCGGTCCAAGCCTGGGATCTGGCTCGGACGCGGCCACGTATACGCCGCCCAAAGCACCCAGCCAGATACCGACAAACACGGCGAGGCTCAGGCGGCGTAATAGCATGGTTGAGTTTAGAAACTCGTCCTCAGCCCGAGTCGAAACATTCGGCCGACTTGATCAAACAAACCAGGATCGGTCGGCAGCGGGGTAGCCCCGCCGGTGCGCGGCGCGTAGGTGGGATCTCGGTCGAGAAGATTGGCGACGTTGAGGTAGATCTCCGAATTCCAACCCTGCCGAATCTTGGGCAACCGATAGGTCAATTGGCCGTCGAAATACGCGGTTGAGGGAACGTCGTTGTAATCGGTCGTCACGCCCAAGATCCGCGTCTTGTCCCAAGTCATCCGGCCGATATAGCGCATCTGGAGGAAGCTGGAGAAGGCGTTGCGGGAGTGATTCAGCGAGAGGTTGCCCCGGATGCGCGGCAACGCCGATGTACCTGAGCCGGCATTCGCGAGACCGTTGCCGGCTAAGTTGATTTGGGTCGGCGTAAGGGGCGACACGCGGGAATACTCGTCGATGTAACCGGCGATCGCGCGCACCGTGAGATTGCCGGGGCGCACGTCGGCAAACCACGTGTTAAGCGGAATGCGGTAGCTGGCCTCGAAATCCACGCCGCGCGAAAATTCGGAATTGAGATTAACCGAGGAAGTCCGCGTTTGGATCACCGCCCGCGGGCTGGCCGAGGTCGGGCCGCGGGTCACGAAGGCACAGAGCGGCGACGAAGGATTGATCGAGCACTCGCGCACGGCGTCTTGGCCACCGGCCAAGAAAATCGCATCGGCAATTTCCGTGGTATAGAAATCCACCGCGAAACTGGTGCCCTTGAGCCACGTGGGTTGATAGATAAAACCAACCACGGTCGAATCGGCCACCTCCGGTTTCAGATCGGGATTACCGCTGTTGATGTTGGGTACGCCCTGAAAGGTTAGACCCGTGCCGCCGGCGAAATTGTCGGAGATATTGCCGTTGGTCTGACGACCGGCGGAAAAGAGCTCGTTAATGTTGGGCGCGCGGATATCGCGCGATCGCGAGACCCGGAAGCGCAGGTCGCCGTTGAGCTGCCAAACAGCACCGGCCTTCCACGAATCGGCCTCGCCGCTGGTCGAGTAATCGGCGTGCCGGAAGGCGAGACTGGCCGTGAGCTTCTTTACGAGCGGCAGATCTTTGAGCAGTGGAATCTGGGTTTCGGCGAACTCTTCCATGATCGTATAGTTGCCCGTGAACGGTTGGTTGTTCGCCAATCGGTAGGCGCCGGCGATCGAGAGAGCGTCGGTCTTGGTGGTGGACTCCAACTTGCGCCAATGCGCCCCGGCCGCGACGGCCACGGGGCCTGCCGGCAGGTTGAAAACGTTGCCGGAGAACTTCGTTTCAATCACATCCTGCGAAGAGGTTTCTTCAAACTGCGTGGTGCCCATGACGTAGTCCAAGGCCGCCGCCGACGGCGATCCGGCTCCAAACGGATTGAAGGCGACGCTGCCCGGATTGGCGGCGGCCGCGCGCGGGACGATTTGTCCGCCGACCAAGACCGCGTCGGCGGCGATCGCCATCCGCGCGGTGATGAGATTGTTTACGATGGGAATGCTGATGTCGTTCGTGCCCGATTGGATCGAGGTCTCCCAGTCCCAATCGCCGAGCTTGGCGTTGAATCCGACCAACACGCGCCGGTTCTGGTCGTTGACCTTGGATACCGTCAGTCCGCGTTCGAGCGTGAGGCGGTTCATCGTGAATGAAGTTACGCCGAGCGTGGTCATACGCGCGACCAAGTCGGGCGCGAGCTGATTGAGGAAGGCATTGTCGCGCTGGATTGTGAGTAGGTGCGTGGTCGGACTGTTCTGCTGGTTCATTTGGGTTTCGCTGAAACCGGCTTCGACAAAGAACGAGAAATTTTCGAGCAGCTTGAAATCGTTCCGCAGGAAGATATTTTGCCGCGTGAGGGGGCGCACGATCTCTTGGGAAGTGCCGATGCGGAAACCGTCGCCGCCGCTTTGAAAACCGTTCGCGGTGCCGATCGTGGTCGATAGGCGGCCGTAGTCGTAAGGGCTCTGGGTGCCGCCGGGGCCGAACTTGATTCCGCGGATGAGCGCGTTGTTGGCGGCGGTACCGCCGGCGCCGTTGACGATGTTACCACCGGGCGTAAACGGCGAGCGGATGTCGGTCGCGCGGATCACCTTGGTCGTGTTGCCCGGCTCGGGGATTTGGTTGGTTTCTTCACGCCGGAAATCGCGGCCGTCGCCGTTCACTCCTTCACTCTCCACATACTCGCCGCTGAAAACGAGATGGCCGCGGCCGTTGAGGTACTTGGTCCCGAAGGTGACCGAGGCCTTGTATTCCTGATTATCGCCTTTCTGCGACTGGCCGAGGAGGAAGTCCGACTTGAAGCCGACAAATTCTTTGTTGAGCACAAAGTTCACGACGCCGCCGACGGCATCAGAACCATACGCCGCCGAGGCCCCGCCGTTCACTACGTCCACTCGATCGACTAGGCCTTGGGGTATCAGGTTAACGTCAACCTGACCGGTCGGGCCGCTGGGGGTGAAGCGGCGGCCGTCCAAGAGCGTGAGCGTGCGGGTGACGCCGAGGCCGCGCAGGTTCAGAAAATTGGCGCTGTTGTTGCCCGTGCCACCGCCGACAGTTTGGCCGCCACCGGGAGCGAGTGAGGGCAGTTGTTTCAAACCGTCCGCGAGATTGATCGGCGCGGTGGCGAGCAGGGTGGTCTGATCGACGACAAGCACGGGCGTCGGTGACGTGAATGTACTTGCTCCGGCGATCAACGAACCGGAGACGCTGAAGCTCTCGAGTTTTACGACCTCATTTGAGGTGTCGCTGGTGGGTTTGGTCGTTGGGGCGGTTTGAGCCGGCGCGTTGAGGACAGTGAGCAGCGCGCTGAGCAACGCCATGGGGGTTTTTCGCTTCATAGGTTTGGTAGAATCGGGCTTGGAAATGGGTGACGCAGGGTTGGTTTGAGATTGAGCTGAATCGTGGAGCTTGGGTGGCGAGGCGAAATAAATCATGATCGCGCCGGATTGGGCGTCTTCGACGACGCTTAGTCCGGTACTAGAAATCATGCGGGCGAGGGCATCGCGGACGGACAACGGCCCCTGCACGGCGTTGGTCGACACACCGGTGACGGCGGCGACCGGAAATAAAATTTCGCGTTTCGCCTGGACGCTGAATTGCTTGAAAGTCTCCGCCGCATCTCCCGCCGGCAGATCGAACTTGATGACCGTGGTCGGGGTTGAGCCGATCGCCGCGACGGGCCAAGTTAATGCAAGACTGAGCGCGAGAAATCTCCCCATGAGACGAGACATTAATGTAAAAACACCGGTTGGGTGCATGAGATGAGGGGTGCATCGAATCCAAGTTGGCAGTTATCCCCAACACAGATGCTTCAACTGATTATTTCCGTTAAATTTTATTTCATTTTTCGCACGATTCTAAGGCTCCGTCCGCCGAGGTGCGAGTTAACGGGCCTGATGGAGCCTGATTTCGTTAGCACCGTGACGTTCGGCCCGCGTGCCAAAGCCCATTTCCACAAGGCTGACAAAGCCTTCAATATTATCCGAGCGGAAGGTCGCACTGATGCGGATTTCGGCGAGCTGGGGATCGACCAACACCAATTGCGTGTGATTGCGTCGGTTAAAGGCCGCGACCACTTCGGACATCGGGGCCGCCGTGAAGTCCAGCAACCGATGTTGCCAGGCGAGTACGCGCTCGATTTCGCCGGGAGTCAGCGTGGCAATCTGGGGCGCGGTGGGTTGGGCCGAGAGTGACACCACGGCGCGTTGGCCGGCTTCCAACAACGGCACGACCGGGGCCTTGTCTGCCAGAGCTACACTTGCCGGCGCGGATTCGCCTGAGGTTTCGCTCACGCGTACGCGGCCCTCGGTGACGAGCACTTCCACCACGACTTGGTCTAGGCGGACGTTAAACGCAGTCCCTACGGCAAAAACATCCATGCCGCGCGCGGTAACAATAAATGGCCGCGATGGGTTTTTGGTGACGGTAAAATGCGCTTCGCCTTGTTCAAGACTCACGCGGCGCTCCGTTTTCGTAAAATGCACCCGCATGACGGTCCCATGGTTCAACTCCACGATGGTTCCGTCCTCGAGTGTTCGCTGGGTGACGAGGTTTGAGTTCGAAGCGACGAGTGTTGCGACGGGGAGAGGCGCGGGCGCAGTCGCTGGTTTTCTTAAAATAAAAACGGCCACGACAACCGCCGCCGCCGCCAAGGCCAGTCTAGGCGCAAAACGCAGCACGTTTTTGCGCCGCGGGGCGAGCAAATCGGGATTGGGCCGAGCGCTATGTTCGGGGCGCCAGTGGGCGAGCGCTTCAAGGCGTTGCCAGTTTTGGCGATGCTGAGTGAATTGCAGACTGTGACTCGGATCTTTTGTGAGCCAGTGGAGAAATTCATCTTGTTCAGCGGGCGTCAGTCCTCGGTCGTGCCGCAGGACCCACTGCGCGGCCGCGGTGGCCACGGCCTCCGAATCATGATCCGAGGGGGAATTCATCGTCTGGGCGGGCGCTGACGTTCAAACCGCGCAAAATATTCGGTCAGTTTCTTGAGCCCAATTGAGGCCTGGGCTTCGACGGTGTGTTCGGCCAACCCAAGCTGGGCCGCGACTTCCTTTTGCGAAAGCCCATAAATCCGTCGCAGTGTGATGATCTGCCGG
>CAJAFD010000374.1 GCA_903938935.1 uncultured Opitutia bacterium | reverse complement strand
TCTGTTCGGCCTTCATGCCGGCTTGCGTGAGCGCGTTTTGCACCGCGATCACGGCGAGGTCGGTCGCGCTCTCATCGTCGGCGGCGTAGCGGCGCTCGCGGATGCCCGTGAGGCGCACGATCTCTTCCTCCGTGCGATCGGGGAAGGCTTTCAGAATTTCGCTATTGGCGCGGATTTTGGCGGGAGCCGCGTGTCCGACGCCGGCGATGCAGACCGTTGCTTGAGAGTTCAATCGAGGGAAATTTTAAGCTGAAAATCAGGCCTGGCGCCGCGCCAGCAAGCGGGCGACATCGTCACCCGAGACGCGACCACCGGGGCCGGTCGCTTCGATATCGGTGAGCGTCGCCGGATCGAGTCCGGCTTCTTGGGCGAGTTTGGTGGCGCGGGGCGTCCAGATGAGCGCAGCGGCAGATTTCGTGGCCGTCGGAGCTGCGACCGCCGCGCCGGTCTTGGACTCGAGGTGACGCAGGCTGGCGTCCTCGGTTTCTAGTTTAAGAAACAGCGCGCCGGATTGCAGCACCTCGCCGGGTTTCACCGGCAACGCGAGCACGGTGCCGTCGGCGGGCGCCTCGTATTCGAAGATGGATTTATCACTCTCCAACTCCGCGATCTTCTGGCCTTTGGCCACGCGGTCGCCGGGTTTGGTTTTGAGGGATACGACGATAAGTTCGCTCACGGTCGCGCCCATGGAGGGCACGGGAACGTCGATAATAAAGGTAGCCATCAGAGATGAGATTGCTGCCCAGTGTGGCGTCGCTCCGGACTTGGTCAAGGGAGCGCACGCGGGCGCGTGGGCGCGATTTTAGGCGCGCACGGTCTGCCACACGGCCAGACATTGCGCGAGCAACTTGGGCAAATCGACGAGGGCGATCATGTTGGGACCGTCGCTGATGGCGTTGGCCGGATCAGGATGCGTCTCGATGAAAAGTCCGTCCGCGCCCGCAGCGAGTGCCGCCTTGGCGAGGGGCGCGACGAATTCGCGTTGGCCGCTGCTCTTGCCGCCGCCGGCACCGGGGAGTTGCACCGCGTGCGTGGCGTCGAAGACGGTGGGATAACCGTTTTGCCGCATGATGGAAAACGAACGCATGTCCACGACGAGGTTTTGATAACCAAAAGTCGTGCCGCGCTCGGTTTGCCAGATTTCTTGGGCAGCACCTTCGCGAAGTTTGCCGGTGACGTGCACCATTTCCTGCGGCGAGAGAAACTGGCCTTTCTTGACGTTGACCGTCCGGCCTGTCGCGGCTGCCGCGAGCAACAAATCCGTCTGCCGGCACAGAAACGCCGGGATCTGCACGACGTCGCACACCGCGGCGACCTGCGCGACCTGCGCGCTTTCGTGGATGTCAGTCAAAACGGGAAACCCATAGTCGCGCTTGATCAACGCGAGGAGTTTCAAGCCCTCGTCGATGCCCGTGCCGCGCGCGCCACCGAGCGAGGTGCGGTTGGCTTTGTCGAAGGAGCCCTTGAAGATGATCTTGAGCGCGGGCAGCTCGCGGTTGATACGCACGAGCGACTCGGCGACGGCGCGGCACACGCCCTCGTTCTCAAGCGAACACGGCCCAGCGATGATCAACAACTTCGAGGGATCGTAGAGCACGGGATTATTTTTTCTTCGCCGATTTACCCGACTTGGCGGACTTCGCGGATTGGGCGGACTTCGCGGCCTTGACGGTTTTCACTTTGGCGCCGCCTTTTTTATTTTTGAGCGTGGCCGCGATGAAGGCCGCGAAGAGCGGATGCGCTTTATTGGGCTTCGATTGGAATTCCGGGTGCGCCTGCGTACCGAGGAACCACGGGTGGCCCTTGAGTTCGACGATCTCGACGAGGTTGCGACGGGGATTGATGCCGCTGACCATGAGGCCGGCGCGCTGGAGCTGACCGACGTAAGCGTTGTTAACTTCGTAGCGGTGACGGTGGCGCTCGCGGACGCTGTCGGCGCCGTAGGCCTTGTGCGCGAGCGAACCGGGCGTGAGCGCGCACTCGTAGCTGCCGAGGCGCATGCTGGCGCCTTTATCGATGATTTTTTTCTGCTCTTCCATGATGGCGATCACGGGGTGCGCGGCCTTGGGATCGAATTCGGTGCTGTTGGCGCCGGCGAGTTTGAGGACGTTGCGCGCGAACTCGATCACGGCGATTTGCAGACCGAGGCAGAGGCCGTAGTAAGGAATTTTATTTTCGCGGGCGTAGCGGGCCGCGGCGATTTTGCCCTCGGTGCCGCGGTCGCCGAAACCGCCGGGAACCAAGATGCCGTCGAGGCCCTTGAGCGCGACGAGGCCGTTTTTCTTTTCGAGATCTTCGGCGTCGATGCGGCGGATGTTGACCTTGCAGTTGTTGGCGATGCCGGCGTGCGTGATCGACTCGTAGACGGATTTGTAAGCGTCCTGGAGCTCGATGTATTTACCGACGACGCCGATGGTCACTTCGTATTTGGGCGAGAGGATGCGGCTGACGATTTGCTCCCAGATGTTTTTAACCGCTGGGGGATTTTTGAGCCCGAGGAGATCGATCACGAGTTGATCCATGCCCTCTTTTTGCAACGCCAGCGGGAGCTGGTAGATCGAGCTATCGACATCCATGCACTCGATGACGGCCTTCACAGGCACGTTGCAGAACATGGAAATCTTGTCGCGCAAATCGTGATCGAGAGGGTGATCGGTGCGGCACACGAGCACGTCGGGCTGGATGCCGATCTCGCGGAGCTTGGCGACGGATTGTTGCGTGGGCTTGGTCTTGAGTTCGCCGGCGGCCTTGAGGAACGGCACGAGTGTGACGTGGATGAACACGCAATCCGTCGGCCCAACCTCGAGGGCAAATTGCCGCATCGCTTCGAGAAACGGCAGGCCTTCGATGTCGCCCGTCGTGCCGCCGATCTCGGTGATGAGGATGTCGACGTCTTTGCCGCCGGAGTAGATGCGCTCTTTGATCTCGTTGGTCACGTGCGGGATCACCTGCACGGTTTTGCCGAGGTAATCACCGCGACGTTCCTTTTGAATGACCGCTTCGTAAATCTGGCCGGAGCTGAGGCTGTTGAGACGGGAAAGTTTTCCGCTGGTAAACCGCTCGTAGTGGCCGAGGTCGAGGTCGGTCTCGGCGCCGTCTTCGAGGACGTACACTTCGCCGTGTTGGAACGGGCTCATGGTGCCGGGATCGACGTTGAGGTAAGGATCGAACTTCTGGATGCGCACCGTCAGGCCGCGCAGTTCTAGGAGCGCGCCCAAGGACGCCGCCGTGAGGCCTTTGCCCAGCGACGAAACCACTCCGCCCGTCACGAAGATGTATTTCATCGGCGAGGGTTAAACGCCCGCCTCCGCTGCGCGCAAGCAAAAGCTCTCCCGCCGCGCATTATCCTAGCCATAACTTTACCGCCGTAGCCGCGCCCGCCACCAAAACCATGATCAAAAGCACCCAAAGCGCCCACTTGAGCGCCTTGACCAAAAGCCAGATCAACCCCGCCGCCACGATCGTCGCGCATGCCACCACCAACCACGGCGGATAATCGGCCAGCGACTCCACCACCGTCGGCGAGACTTTTTGCAGCGCAAACACCATGCCTGTTACTCGCCCGCCCCGCCCGCCGCCGCCAGCAAAATGATTTGCCCCGTCCCGCCCCCGCCGCCCAACTCCGGCCCATGCAATCCAAGCCCCAGCTGCTATGTTGGCTCACCTGCGACGGCGTCCACCTCGACCCCGGCTCCGGCAAACACACCATTTTGGGCGTCTTCTCCAACATCAAGGCCCACCACTTTCCCGTCACCCACCCGTTCATGGTGTGGTTCATGACGCTCACCGATTGCTCCCCCGGCCAGCACAAGATGCGCATCTCCATGGGCCTCGATTCCACCCAAGTCCAACCCCTCATCGAGCGCCCCTTCGAAGCCAACAGCCCCCTCGACCGCATCAATCTGATCAACGAGATCCGCAACCTCACTTTCCCTCAACCCGGCGATTACTCCTTGATCATCGAAATCGACGACGAGCCCATTTTGGCCACCAACCTCATCGTCTCCGCCTGAGTTAGTCTCCCTTTTTACCCTTCTTAAACCTAACCGCTTAAAACCTCTTCCTAATAAAAATGCACTCCTACGATCTCATCGGCGCCGGCAACCCCATCATGGATCTGCTCGCCCGCGTCTCCGACGACTTTCTCGCCCAACACGTCCGCGGCGAAAAAGGCGGCATGGTCCTCGTCGACGCCGACGAGATGCACCGCCTCGTCACCCAACTTCACGCCAGCCCCGTCCGCGCCCCCGGCGGCTCCGCCGCCAACACCACCGTCGCCGCCGCCCGCCTCGGCCTGCGCACCCGCTACCTCGGCAAGATCGGCTCCGACGAAACCGCCGACGCCTACCACCAAAACATGCTCGACCACGGCGTCGAAGGCTCCCGTTTCAAACGCGCCCCGCTCCCCAACGCCCGCTGCCTCTCCCTCATCACCCCCGACAGCCAGCGCACCATGCGCACCTGCCTCGGCGCCGCGATGACCCTCGCGCCCGAAGAAATCAGCCCCGCCGATTTCGCCGATAGCCGCCACGCCCACATCGAAGGCTACCTGATGTTTAACCCCGCCCTCGCGACCGCCGTCGTCGATTCCGCCCGTGCCGCCGGTTGCACGATTAGCATCGACCTCGCCTCCTTCGAAGTCGTCAACGTCGCCCGCGACTGGATCAAACGCCAGATCGACACCGGCGTCCACGTCGTGTTCGCCAACGAAGACGAGATCCACGCCCTCTACGAAACCAAGACCCCCGCCTACGACGAACTCGCCCGCCGCCTCGCCAGCCACGGAGGTATCGCCGCCGTGAAAATGGGCAAAGACGGCGCGTGGATTGCCCGCGGCTCCGAGCTCCACCGCATCGAGCCCGTCCGCGTGGCCCAAGCCCTCGACACGACCGGTGCCGGCGATTCCTGGGCCGCCGGCTTCCTATATGGTTACCTTCGCGGCTGGAACCTCGCCGCCGCAGGTGCCCTCGGCTCCGTGCTCGGCGCGGAATGCGTCCAACACATCGGCCCCGCCATCCCCGAATCCCACTGGCCCGCCGTCCGCGCCCGCGCCGCCGCCCTCGCGACAAAATAAAAACCTAACGCTTTGATCCACGCCGCGTTTTTCCGATTCGGAAGCGCGGCGTTTTTATGAACACTCTAAGCGTAAAGGAAAAGCGTAGCTGTATTTCGCTACTTTAACAGAGCGACACTGACACAACATGAGCAAACACCCCCATTTTTTTGCCCTATCAAAGCCCACCCCATGAAAACGCCCGCCGCTCTTTTCGCCACCGTCGCCCTGCTCGTTTCGGCCTTCACCGCTCGCGCCGATTTCGACCTCCTCATTAAAAACGGCCGCGTCTTCAGCGGTGCTTCCGCCGACACGCCGCTCGTCGCCGCCGACATCGGCATCACCGGCGACCGCATCGTAGCCCTCGCCCCACACCTCACCGGCCCCGCCCAGCGCACCATCGACGCCGCCGGCCTCATCGTCAGCCCCGGCTTCATCGACCTCCACGCCCACATCGAGCCCCTCCCCGAAGATCGCGCCGCCCAGAGCGCCCTTCGCCAAGGCGTCACTCTCGTCGTCGGCAATCCCGACGGCGGTGGCCCCGTCGACCTCAAAGCCCTCACCACCAAACTCGAAACCCAAGGCTTCGGCCCCAACGCCGCCTACCTAATCGGCCACAACTCCGTCCGCGCCCAAGTCATGGGCATGGAAAACCGCGCTCCCACCGCCGACGAACTGGCCGCCATGCAAGCTCTCGTCGCCACCGGCATGACCGACGGCGCCTTCGGCCTTTCCACCGGCCTCATTTATCTTCCCGGTACATTTTCAACTTTCGAGGAAATCGTCGCCCTCGCCCAAGTCGCCGCCCGCCACGGCGGCATCTACACGTCGCACCTCCGCGCCGAGGGCCTCGGCCTCATCGACGGCGTCACCGAAGCGATTAAAATCGGCGAAACCGCCCGCATCCCCGTCATCCTCACGCACCACAAAGCCGTCGGAAAACAGATGTGGGGCGCCAGCGAAAAAAGCCTCGCCCTCGTCGACGCCGCCCGCGCCCGCGGCCTCGACGTCATGATCGACCAATACCCGTACACCGCCACGTCCACGAGCCTGCGCGTCCTCATCCCTTCTTGGGCCGTCGCCGGCGACACCGCCGGCCTCTCCGGCCGTTTCGCCCAACGTCTCAAAGATCCCGCCCAACGCGCCCAGATCGAAAAAGAAATCGCCTTCAACCTCCTCAACGACCGCGGCGGCGGTGACCTCAGCCGGATCCAGTTTAGCCGCTTCTCTTGGAAACCCTCGCTCGATGGTAAAACCATGCACGACTGGGCCCTCGCCGAAGACCGCCCGCCCAATGTCGCCACCGGCGTCGACCTCGTCATCCAAGGCGAACTCCACGGCGGCGCCTCCTGCATCTACCACGTCCTCGCCGAAGAGGACGTCGAACGCATCATGCGCCACCCGCAGACGATGATCGCCTCCGACGGTCGCCTCAGCCAACCCGGCAAAGACCACCCGCACCCGCGCGCATACGGCACGTTCCCGCGCGTCCTCGGCGAATATGTGCGCGAACGCAAAACCCTCACCCTCACCCAAGCCCTTTACAAAATGACCGGCCAACCCGCGCGTCGCCTGGGCCTCACCGATCGCGGCCGCCTAGAGGTCGGTTGCTACGCCGATCTCGCTTTGTTCGACCCCGCGACCGTCGCCGCGCAAAGCACATTTGAGCGCCCGCACCAATATCCCGTCGGCATCCCCTACGTGATCGTAAACGGCCGCGTGACCTTCGACGAAACCGGCTACCACGACCTGCGCGCCGGCCGCATCATTCGTAACCCCGCCTACGCGCCCGCCGCACCAGCGCCCTCAGTGACTCCGAAAGTAGATTAAAAAATCTACGACTTCGATGTGAGCTGGGACACACCCAAAGTCTAAATCGAGTCGCCTAGGACTCGGTCCGTTTTGCGATAAGTTTTTCCGTGTCTTCCGCGGGCGAGATGGGCAAGTTCGTGACAAGAATGTCCGCCGATCTCACGAGCCTCGTCACCGCCCTCGCCCAACGCGCCCGCGCCGCGTCGCTCGTGCTTGCGACCACGCCCACCAGCGCGAAAAACGCCGCCCTCGCCCAACTCGCCGCGCTCATCGACGGCGCTCACCCTGCGCTCCTCGCCGCCAACGCCCAAGACCTCGCCTCAACCGAAGCCGCCGCTCTCACCGCCGCCGCCCGCGACCGCCTCACGCTCACACCCGCCCGCCTCACGCAACTCGCCGCCTCCGTCCGCGCCGTCATTGCGCTGCCCGATCCCGTCGGCGATCTTTTGGAAGAAACCACGCGCCCCAACGGCCTGCACATCCGCAAAGTGCGCGTGCCCATCGGCGTCATCGGCATCATCTACGAGGCGCGCCCCAACGTCACCATCGACTGCGCCGTCCTCTGCCTGAAATCCGGCAACGCCGCCATCCTCCGCGGCGGCAAAGAGTGTTTCCACACCAACACCGCCCTCGCCGCGCTCATCACCTCCGCGCTCACCGCCGCGCGCGTTCCCGCCGACGCCGTTCAACTCATCCCCACGACCGACCGCGCGGCACTCAACGTGCTCCTCAAGCTCGACACGCTCGTGCATTGCCTGATTCCCCGTGGCGGCGAGAGCCTCATCCGCTTCGTCGCGGAAAATTCCACGATCCCTGTCATCAAACATTTCCAAGGCGTGTGCTTCATTTACGTCGATGCCGCCGCCGACCTCGCCATGGCCGAGGCGATCACCGTCAACGCCAAAGCCTCCCGCCCCAGCGCCTGCAACGCCGCCGAACAACTCCTCGTCCACGCCCGCGTCGCGGAAACCTTTCTCCCCGCCGTCGCCCGCGCGCTCCTCGCGCACAAGGTCCAGCTCCGCTGCGACGCCGCCAGCGGCGCGATTCTCGCCCGCGCGCAGATCGCCACGGCGCCCGCGACGCCCGCCGATTACACGGCGGAGTTTCTCGATTACGTCATCGCCGTCCGCGTCGTCGATTCTCTCGACACCGCCATCGCGACGATCAACCGCGACAGTTCTCAACACAGCGACGCGATCATCACCGCCGACGAAACCGCCGCGCGTCATTTCCTCGCCACCGTGGACAGCGCGACGGTTTATTGGAACGCGAGTACGCGCTTCACCGATGGTTTTGAATTTGGCTACGGCGCCGAGATCGGCATCAGCACCGATCGCCTCCACGCCCGCGGCCCGATGGGCCTGCGCGAACTTTGCACGTACAAATTTCTCGTCGAAGGCACGGGGCAAATTCGCGGTTAAACCTTCGCAAGGATAGAGGTTGTTACGGCAACGCAACCACGACTCTCCGATGCTAGTAGGTGAACTACCCACGCCCAGAATGCCGTGCGGGCACTTGATCTCCCGCCGCTTTCACTCCACGCTAGATTTGTTCAGCCTCGTCGGAACCGTCGCCCTTTTTCCTTTTCCATTCTCGCCATGAAACGTCGACCCGCTCTCGCCCGCCGCCTCCTCGTCGTCCTCAGCTTGGCCACCCTGCCCGCCGTCGGCACAGCGCAGACAAATACCGCTCCCGCCGAAACCGCCGCGCCGACGCCGCTCACCACGTCGTCCATCACGCCGACTCAGCCCGTCCGCAAACGCGATCGCGCCATTTCATCCGACGTCGCCGCTTCCCTCGCCGCCGCGATGCCCAAATACAATCCCCCAAAACCTGCGCCGCCGCCCAAGCCCGTCGAAGAACAGCCCGACATGCGCGAGATTGATAAACCGAAAAACGGCATCATTCGCCTGCCCGATTACGTCGTGCGCGAGGCCAAACCTCCGGTCTTCCGCGAGCGCGACATCAACACGCAGGCCGGCATGGCCGCCATCGCCATGAAGAAATACGGCACCGAAGCCAGCCGCGCGCTCAACCGTTTCACGATCCCGCTCTTTGGCCAGACGCAAGAACAACGCGCCCTCGCCCAATACGCCGAAGACGAACGACTCAAAACCATCGGCGAACTCAACGACGCCGCCGACATGGTCAGCGCCCGCGACAAAGCCGCCGGCGCTTACATCAAGCGCGACGTCCAAGCCACGACGATGCGCACCGACGATTACGGCTGGCAGAAAAAACGTTAAACGCGTTTGCCTTTTTGCTTCGCCCCACCGCGCCCATCACGCGCTCACCAGGGCCCGCGCGATCTGTTCCCACTCCGCCGCCAACGTGACGCCGTCGGCCGGCATCCGTCGACCCGCGAGCGCGTACCAATAACCGGCGTTGGCCGCGTCGCCTTCTTTGCGGTGCAGGTACGCGTGCACCCACGAGCCGGCTTTGCTTTTATCGGCCTGCGCCGCATCGTGCGCCGCGTCCCAATCCCCGCGCGCATCGTGCCACAACGCCACCGCCGCTCCTCTCAACCCAGCCGGCGGCTGCGCGGGATCACCCGCGATCGACTGATTAAATTCTGCAAAAGTCATGCGTGCCACCTTGCGCCCCGGCCGCCGCCTTTTCAACCTTCTCTCTTAACACCACGCCGCCGCTTCATGCCGACCCCCGAACACACCGTCATCCGCGCCTTGCTCGCGCACCCGACGGGCTGGGTCTCCGGCGGTGATCTCGCGAAAAAACTCGGCGTCAGTCGCGTCGCCGTGTGGCAATATTTTGAGAAATTGCGCGCCGCCGGCTTCGAACTCGAATCGCAACGCTCGCAAGGCTATCGCCTCCTCGCGCCGCCGCCCCAGCCGCACGCCGCGCTCGTCGAGACCCAATTAAAAATCCGGCCGCGCGGTTTTTCTCTCACGGTTCTCGACGAAATCGACAGCACCAACGACGAAGCCGCGCGCCAACTCGCCGCCGGCCGCCCCGCGCCGTTTGCCATCGTCGCATGTCGTCAGACCAAAGCACGCGGCCGCCTTGGTCGCCCGTGGCACAGTCCCGCCAACGGTAACCTTTATATCTCGTTCGCCTTTCGCCCGCAGATCGCGCCAGCCCGCATGACGCCGTTCACGCTGTG